>JBGPNE010000114.1:0-7191 GCA_041487335.1 Pyrinomonadaceae bacterium | reverse complement strand
TCGAGGATGCCGCGCCAGTTGCTCTCGTCGTTCGCGCCGCCGCGATGGCACTCGTCGATGACGATGAAGTCGAAGAAGTCCGGCGGATACTCGCCGAAGTATGGTGACGGGTGGCCGTCCTTCGGCGGGCCGCTCATGAAGGTCTGGAAGATCGTGAAGAAGATGCTGCCGTTTGTCGGCACTCTGCCTTTCTTTCGGATGTCGTCCGGTGCTATTCGCACCAGCGCGTCTTCGGGGAAAGCGGAGAACGCGTTGTATGCCTGGTTGGCGAGAATGTTGCGGTCGGCGAGAAAGAGAATGCGCGGGCGCCGCGACGGTTCGTGACTCAAACTCCACCGACTGTGAAAGAGTTTCCACGCAATCTGAAAAGCGATGAAGGTCTTGCCAGTGCCGGTGGCGAGTGTGAGAAGGATGCGGTCTCGATTCTCCGAGATTGCCTCCATCACGCGCTCGACGGCGATGTCCTGATAGTAGCGGCTTGGGTGCGACCCGCCCTTGTCTTCAAACGGAACAGCGGAAAAACGGTCGCGCCAGGCGTTCGCTTCTGCAAACGTCATCGCCCAGAGTTCATCCGGCGTTGGGTAGCCCGTTAGCTCGCCCTCTTTGCCGGTCTGCATATCAACGCCGTAGATGCCCTGGCCGTTGGTGGCATACGCGAAGCGCACAGCCATCTTTGCCGCATAGTCCTTGGCTTGAGCAACGCCTTCGGTGAGCGGCTTGTCCCACGCTTTAGCCTCATTCACGGCCAGCTTGTGATTCTGATAGACCAACACGTAGTCGGCTTGGTGAGACTTGGCGCGCCGGCCGTGGCCCTCGATGCGGCCTGGCGTGATGGGAAACTCGCGGAGGATCTTGCTGCCCTCGACGACGCCCCAGCCCGCGTCTTTCAATGCGGGATCGATGTGCTCGGCCCTGGTCTCGGCTTCGTTCATCGTGTTATTCCCAGTCGCCTTCCCATCGAACTCTTCGGCAATTCCGAACAGTTGCCGTCTCCCGCAGTATGTCGGAAATCCCGACACACTGCCTTTCGTCGAGTTCACCGACCGGTCTCGAAAACGTTTTTCAGATGCTCGGTAATGGTGCTCCGGCCCTTGTCGAACAAGATGCTGATCAAATTCCGCGCCGAACTGGTGCCGTCGCGTCGAACTGTCAAGGATTCCTTGACAGTTGCCATCCGCTCCAACTCCCCGGAAATGCGCTGGACTTGGCTTCATTCATGGTTTTGCCGGTTTAGGATTCTTCGGTCGCGGAAATTTCTTCACTTGCTCTTGCGAAGCGCCGCAACACAATCGACGCCGGAAACGACCGGCAGCCTATTCACGCTGCCACCTCCACCAATTCCAGGTTATCTTCGGGTATCGGCTCGCCGCGCTCGCGCAAGACTTCTTCGTGCAAGGAAATCGCTTCGCGCACGTTGATCAGCGCTTCGTCGCGCGTCTGACCCTGGCTGACGCAACCGGGCAGGCTGGGAACCTCGGCGACCACATAGCCGTCTTCACCTGGATACAACAGAACTCGTCTAGTCACGCGCTCACCTCCACGTGGAATTCTAACCGAAAATCTCACCGGAACGCTTGATGTATTCGATGAAGTTAATGCAAGGAACTGCAACTTCACTCATGGCGCATACTGCTGGAATTTTCCTCTTGGAGGGAATGTTTGGTAGCGTCGGTTGCCGCGCCTCGTCTGAGACTAATTCAGCTCTGTGCGCCCGCGCCGTAGCGATGATGAAGATATCGTTTTCTCCTACGCCGTTGGCGTGGTAGTTATCATCCACAATGTCAAGCAATCCCTTAATCCGCATCGCATCTTGTAAAATCGTGCTGCTTATTTCAAGTTGCTCAAGGTCGTTCTCTCGCAGCCAATCCCCGCAATCGGGCGTCTTGTTGGCCACTTCCTCAAATGCAACACGCGGCATCACGAGCCTCTTTTGCTCGATCTGTCCTGCGATCCACTTCCACAAGCGCGGGAACTGGCCCACCGGGTAGTTATCCCATGCATAGATCATGGATGACGCATCAAAGACCTGCATAATATTGCTCCAATTTGTGCAGGTCCTTGATCTTCAGGCTGTCCAGATAGCTGCTCGCCTTAGCGAGCGTGACATGGCGAGCATTCAGTGCATCCAGCACGGTTCGAACAAAAGTGTCGCCGAATACATGCATTGGTTCGCGATGGCGGTAGACTCGGCTACCGCCATCCGTTTGCGAGTGAGCCGACTTCTTACGCCATTCTCGGTAGGCGGTATACTGGAATTGCGGCAGGCGTCCCATATCCAACAGCCTGCGCAAGATCACCTCGCCGCTTACGCCCCACGCCCGGCGCGGACGCTCAAGCCAGTCATCGTACAGCGATACCTCATCAGGACGTTCTGCGTCGTGAATGCTAACCAGAAAAACATCCGGCACCAGTAGGTGCCCGGCAAAAGCGTTGGCATCGCGCTCCCGGCCCTCGCGGGACTCCAAGTCACGTTCATCGTCAATCGAACTAATCTTGTGCAGCAGCAAATGACCCATCTCATGCATGAGCGTGAACGACTGCTGCGATTCCCAAGGCTGTTTCTTAATTACAATCACCGGACAGGTCACGTCGTAAAGGCTGAAACCGAGAGTCGGATCCTTCTTGGCAATCTGCCACTTCCCGTTGTAGCCGTTGCTCTGAAATACCAGTACCCCACGCGCTTCAATCGCTGCCCGGTACGAGTCGAAGTTGTTTTGGTCACCCAGGCCGAGCCACCGGCGAGCGATGCGGGCTGCCTCGAGCGGGCTTTGCCGCGATAAGTCCGGGGGGTTGAACGATGGCCGATCAGTATCGTCCAGATCTTCGCGCAGGCTCAGGTATACCGCCCGTTGCTTTTCCACTCGCTCGATCAGCGCCTTGAGCTTGGCGGACAACTCAGGCTTCTGGTTGGCAAGAGTGCGGAACTGTGGCGTATGTACCTGCGCTTCATCGACCGGCCCGGCCTCCAGAAAAAACAGCACGCCCCGGCCGAAATACTCAGCGATCTTGTGCAACTGGTTGAAGGTCAAGCCGTCCTTGCCTTCCATGACACGGTCCATGGTTGCGGATGCGATGTCCAGTTCAGACGCAAGATCACCGGACGTCATGTCATGGTCGGCACAACACCACGCAATGCGTTCCGGGTTGATCGACTGAATACGTTCCATCGTCAGGTCATTATATCGGAGCGAGTGCGCTTCGCATACCTGTGAGCGGTTTGCTACTGCTTCTCTCCCTCGATTTGAACTGTTGCAGATTTTGCAACTGTTCCTTCAGGGCGAAGCTCACCTTCTTCAAACACGTTCTTGATGTGCCGGGAGATGACCGACTTGTCGCGTTGGAACAAATCGGCAAGTTGGTTGAGGGAGAGCCAAACGGTCTCACCTTGAAAGCGCACGTCGATCTTCAGCTTCCCGTCCTCGGTCCGGTAGACAAGGAACTGGCTGCCCGCCAACGGTGGTGTCTTGGATTTTCTAGCCATGATGGAGACTCCCGAATGAGTGCAGCGGTTGAACCTGTAAGTGATACTTACGAGTTTGGCTCAAGACTCGAACTATTAAGTGATACTCAATAGTTGCTTGAGCCTGAAATGGCGTGTCGTCGGGCATGCGTATTTCCTAGAGCTGGCCGCTGAAGGCTTGATGCAGCAGCGACTTCTTCAACGCCTCCAGCGCAACGAGCTTCTGTTGGTAGATGGATTCGAGGCGTTGGGTTTCTTCGGACAGGCTGTCGAGTTTGCGGGCAACGACTCGCTGCTGATCAAGTGACCTTGGCAGCGCGAAGCGATAACTGCGTAAATCACGTAGTAGCAAATTCTTTTGTGCCGCTCCAGCGGATAGGTCCACAAAGCGAGTCAGGCCAGACGACAAGCAGTAATACGCAAACTTACTGTCGATAGTCGCCTTGACCGGCTTGAGGATAGCCACACTTTTCTGAAAGGTTGTTCTCGTTGTTTTGTCATCCGTGGGTGCGATTGCCATTCGTCCGATCGTGCCGCTATTTGTGATTAAGATGTCGCCCGCCTCAAGATTAGTTCTTCGATGCGTTTCCTCAAAGTCATCTCGCGTAATCTGCCTCGCGTTTTCGTAATTGAGCGTTCCGGCTTTCACATCCTTCGCACTCAAGAAGTAGAATCCCGAGCCGACTTCGCCTTTGCAGTCCCCATGTTTGCCGTCTGTTATTTGCTGCCATACATCATCGAGCGTTGTCCACACCCACCCCTTGCCGCGATGGGTGAATACGGATTGGAGGTGGCTTTCGAAGATGGCCCGAGCGTTTTTGAGGTTGCTTTCGGCGTTGGCTTTGGCAGTGGCGATGCCCTCAAACGCTTCGTCGAGGATGCTGACGATCCGCTGCTGCTCGGGAAGCGGGGGAAGAACAACTGGAAACTCAGTGATGTCGCGTTGATAAAGGTGGGGTGTCGTCGCTCCATTGAGCCGTGAGTTTACGATCTGTTGAAAGTATGGGCTTGAAAGACAGCGGTAGAGAAACTTAGGGAGGATACCCTTCCCGCTCCGGATGAGCAGAAGGGACGAGTTGATCGTGGATCGATCGGGAAGCTCGCCAACAATGCCAACCTTTCCAATCCCTGCGCCGTCTTTGCAGATAAGGACATCGTCCCTTTGCAGGATGATCTCGGGGCTCTCGACGTACCGCTCCTCGCTGATGTGAAACGCGTCACGGAAATCCACGTAGTCACCGTAGTTGAGTGAGTGAACCGACAGGAACAGTGGGCCACTCTTGGTGTATTCCTTCGCCGTCAAGCCACGCCAGCCGATGCGACCTTTCAGCTCAGCCAACTCGCCAAGTTGTTTTCTTTGCCAGTCCTTCTTCATAGCATCGCCCTGATGTTCCCCGGCATCTCCGCGCTCTCGGTGTTTCCGCCCAAGCCCATCCTTAAGTATCCTCATCACCCGCCTCCTCGGCCCATTCCTGCAACTTCTGTTGCAGTTCTTCCTTGCTTGGCAGGTAGAGTTGGTATTCCCGTGCATGGATGTTGGCATCACGAGGCAAAGTGATTTCGACCAGCGCTTCGTTCTTTCTCTTGCACAGGATAATACCGATGGTCGCGTTCTCGCCTTTGATTCTGACATGGCGGTCGAAGTAGTTGACGTACATCTGCATCTGGCCAAGGTCTTGATGCGTGATTTCGCCGATCTTGAGATCGATCACCACATAGCATCGCAGCAATCGGTTGTAAAAAACGATGTCGACGAAGAAGTGATTGCCGTCGAAGGTGAAGCGCTTTTGGCGAGCCTCGAACAGGAAGCCCTTGCCGAGTTCGAGCAGGAACTGTTCCATGCGGTTGATAATTGCCGTCTCCAGATCGGATTCGGAGTACCGCGCCTGTTCGCTCAAGCCGAGAAACTCAAGAACAAGCGGTTCCTTGAGAATGTCTTGCGGTTTCTCCACAAGCTGACCTTTCTTAGCTAACCTGCGAATTCCCGCCTTGTCTCGGCTCAGGGCGAGGCGCTCATAGAGGCTGCTGTCGAACTGGCGTTTGAGTTCACGGACGGTCCAATCCTGCCGAGCGGTCTCGATCTCGTAGAAGCTGCGCTCGTCGGGATTCTTGATGCCGAGCAAGAAGACATAGTGAGACCAGCTCAGGGTGAATGGCCGGGAAGGGATTTCGTCAGTTGCCAATTTTCCAGACGCTGTCTGGAAAATCTGAGATCGCCCAGACAGTGTCTGGGTTTCTTGATGCAAGGAAGATTTTGCAGTCAGCGATTGCAATTTCTTGGTTCCGGCCGGTTTTCCAGTCGCTGATTGGAAAATTGAAGTTCGATCTTGATAGACCAAGTAGAAGCTTCGAATATAGGCAAGATTGCTGGCCGAGAAACCCTTGCCGAATTCTTTCGTCAGTCTTTCGGCCAAAGCCTTGAGGACCTGTTGCCCATACGCGGCCCGGCCTTTGCCCTTCTGCTCCTGCTCAACGATGCGCCGGCCGATTTCGAAATTGGTATGGACCTGTACCAGGTCCACACCCCGCGCCACGCTGGTGCGGGCCGAAACTATCAGCTCGCGAATGTCGTCGAAGAAAGCTTTCGTAAGTTTCACATCAACCCCCGAATGTCAGCCTCGAGCAATTTCAGTCGGTTACAATTCGTAACCGACTGACTTCTTTCCTTGCCGGAGGCGATCTCTAAGAACCTTTCAGTAATTTCTCGCCGCGTCGTTGTGGGGCGCTTTTTGCCGTCAGCAGCGGGCAATTTCAGTCGGTGACAATTTGTCACCGACTCAAGTGTAGCTTCGCCCTCCGCCAGGAGGGTCATGTTTATAGACGCGCCCGGAACCAAGTCCGCCCTCCGTCAGGAGGGCCATGTCAGTCGGTGAAGAATAGACTCCTCCAAAGAACATGGCCCTCCTGACGGAGGGCGTGCGCCACTCGTATCGGGTTCTATGAACATGGCCCTCCTGACGGAGGGCGTGCGCCACTCGTATCGGGTTCTATGAACATAGCCCTCCCAGCGGAAGGCAACTGTCCAAACTTGAACTGGTGACAATTTGTCACCAGTTGACTTCCCTCCTTGTTCAATCGCTCTCTGATCTTATTCCAGTAATTTCTCGCCGCCTGGTAGTGTGGCTGCTGAGTCAGCACTTGATCGGTGAGGCGCTGCTTTCCGTCATCAGCCGCCATTTTCAACTGGTAACAGTTTGTTACCAGTTCACTGCCCTCCTTAGCCAAGCGGCCCTTGAGAACTTTCCAATACTTTCTGGACGCCTGATAGTCCGGTTGTTGGGTCAGCACTTGAATGATATCCATGACCGAGAAAACCAGGTTTCAGTCTTCTCGTCGTAGACACGACGGATCTCTCGTTCCTCAAACACCACGGGCAGTAATCTCATAGTAGCTCCTTGATCCTCACGAGCACGTCCGCGCTCTCAGCATCCAGCGCGGCGATCTCATCCATGATCGCCCGCGGGCTGCGGTGCGTCACTTCCTCGCCACCGTTCGGGTTCTTCACGGAGAGGTCGAACGTTGTTTGGTCAATGGTCTTGGCGTCCACGCTCCACGACTTGGCTGAGTCGGCGAAGGTCTTTTGCAGCTTCACGAACTCAGCGAGGTCGCCGTCGTTGAGCGGGTTAGTCTTGCCGAGATTCCGACCGGGATCGAGTTGATAGAACCAGATCCGGCGCGTTGGAGCTCCTTTGGTGAAGAAGAGCACGACAGTCTTCACGCCTGCACCTTGG
>JBGPNE010000113.1:0-7214 GCA_041487335.1 Pyrinomonadaceae bacterium | reverse complement strand
GAGAACCAAATTACCATCTCTTCAATCTCCTCGCAGACTTTGCATGCAAAGAGCAGTCAAGGCGAAGACACAGGACAGATCACGGGCTATTCACTTCGCCAGGAGTTGGAAGTTCGCTCGACTGACGTCGATAGGATTGCGAAGATTGCCCGCGAGGCAACGGAGCTAATCAATCAGGGCATTTTGATCGAATCGGCGGCTCCTGAATATCACTACACGAAGCTTGGTGACTTGAAGGTCGCGATGCTGTCAGAAGCCGCAAAAGATGCGAAGGTGCGCGCGCAGCAGATTGCGCAAAGCACTGGCAGCAGCATAGGCAGCGTGCGCTCGGCAAGAATGGGTGTGCTGCAGATTACTCCCGCCGACTCAAACGAAGTCTCTGACACTGGCATGAACGACACTTCGTCCCTGGAGAAAGACATTACGGCCGTGGTGAATGTCGGTTTTGCGGTCGATTGATCGGAGAAACAACCCAATACCTGGGCTCCATGAAGGAAGTTGTTGAGAAAACTATTGACAACTCGAAGGGGCATCGGCGAATCTAAGTCACACTTGCCGCCCCTCGGCGAGTTCACAAACGTCAGAAATGGTATGAAAAGAAGTCCCCTTCGTATGAAAAGAGGTTCCCTTGTCTTGTCGCTGTTCATCATTGCCTTTGCAGTAGCCACGAATCAAGCACAAAATCAGAATTCCCCGCGCGAGCCAATGACTCGACCGCGAACGGTTTCGTCGGCGTCGAAGCCGATTCAAGAGAGTCCTCCAGACCCAGCTGGTCAGCAATCTTCCCAGACATTTGAGGAACCTACTACACAGTCAAAGACCATTGCGGGTCCAAGCGTGTCACCCGCGCAAATGTCTGATGCGGCAGTGGCAGAAACTGAACAATCCGCGACAGCCTTACCCCAGCTAACACCATCATTAGCGCGAGCGCGAATTACAGAAGCCGAGCGGTTGCTAAAATCGCATCCGCGGCAGACTGCTTTGACCTCCCCATCGACTGAATCTGTTACGCTCGCAGCACTCGAGCGTAGCACTTCTCGCATTCATCTGATTACGCTTTCCAAAGAGAGCTTCTTGACGAAGGGCACGGAGGTGACGCTGGCTAGTTCGCTTGGCTCACCGCTCAGCGTTCGCGTTCTACGCGCCAATGGTGTTAACACGGCAGTCACTATTTTCGATGGCGCCGGCCGTTATCTTGTGCCCCTCGTCGTAGAATTTCCCATCGAAAAGCGTGGTGTGTTTCGTGAAATGGCTTACTACACGTCAGCGCATCCCGCTTTGCTGTCGCCGGAGTTGGTGAGATCGGGGCAAACGTACGTCTGGACGATGCTCGATCTCGCTGCAAAGCGCTTGCGAGAAAAAGGAGCTCTCATCTCCCCGAAGATTGTCGATCTTGCTGAGCGTCTGTGCCTGGTTGAGCACGTAGATCATGAACGCTTTCGGCTAGAAAATCACGTCGCGCTTTTTGACGAGATCTATTCGCTTTATGCATTAAATCAACTAGACACTTATCGCTATTCAGTCAGCTCTGCGGGTGCGGGCGGAATGGTGCAGATGATTCCATGGGCTTACAACCTCATACGGCAACGGCATCCCGAGGTGAGCCTTACACCTGATTTTGTTGTAGGAATGCGGAATCATGCGAATGCGCTGCAGGCAATGCTGCTTTACATGCAGGACACATGGACCGACCTGGCTGCAAATGAAGACGTGCAAAACGCTCTCAGCTCAGGGATGGCTACACAAACCGAGCTGCTAGCTGCTGGCTACAATTCAAACGCGGCACACCTTCCGCTTTACTTACGGCGCGCAGGCCAGGCGTGGCGCACGCTGATTCCACGCGAGACTCAGATGTATCTGCAAATCTACAAAACTGCGGACGGCCTTGTGCCAACGAAGCCACGTAGTGGCGTTGTCTCGCAGGCTTTTGATTAAGCCCGGCAGCTTTGCGCCCACGAGCCGCTTGCATCGAACTCGGTTTGCGGACTCTCAGATTTATATCCCTTTTCTGTTCCAATTTGGGCTTTAGTCTGCAAAGAGGAGTAGCTTTCGGCCCGTTTGAGCGGGCCTCTCCCCTCCGAGCGGAATTACATCTCTTAGAACCCTGCGTGATGAAAGGGCCTGCTTCTTATGAACAATAGAGTCTCTGCGCGTTTTGTTAGGGCTGCGGCGGTTATGCTCTTGTTGGCTTTGATAGTGGCTGGCTGGATGAATCGAAAGACGAGTGCGAACTCAACAATTAGCTGCGGAACCCTGAGGTCTGACACGAGTGTGAGCCGCGGTCACTCAGGTCTGCTTCCGTTTTCCAGACCCCACGCGTCCCAGCAAACGGGTCAGCAATCGGAGAAAACTATCGATCAAGCGCAAAAGAACATTCGGGTGTTGAAAGGATTGCCTGAATCTCAACTCATTCCAATGATGAATTTGATGAGTGCTTCGCTGGGGGTGAGGTGTAATTATTGTCATGTCAACAAGGGTGGTGACAACTGGGTCTTCGACTCGGACGATAAGCCTGAGAAAAATACGGCGCGCGAGATGATTACAATGGTCTTTAGCATCAACAAGACTAACTTTCGCGGCAATACCGAGGTTGGTTGTTTCACTTGCCACCGTGGCCGTACTGGACCAGTGAGTGTGCCCACCCTGC
This sequence comes from Pyrinomonadaceae bacterium, assembly GCA_041487335.1. GTDB lineage: Bacteria > Acidobacteriota > Blastocatellia > Pyrinomonadales > Pyrinomonadaceae > PSRF01. The sequence goes on along the minus strand of JBGPNE010000113.1, from coordinate 4,567 downwards.
CTTTGCCAGAGCCTCAGCGAACTGGCGAACCAGACTCCGCTGGTCCTGGCCCTCGAGGTGTCCCGGGCGCTCCCTGACCGGGCGCCGGAACGCAGCCTACTGCGGACGATATTCTGACCAGGTACGTCGCGGCAATTGGCGGACAAGCGGCCATTGATAAGCTGAAGACGCGCGTAATGAAGGGAACCTACGCGGGGGCAAACGGAATGACGATGACCTACGAAGTCGATCAGGCTGCGCCGGATAAGTTTTATGTAAGCTACAGCTCGCCACGGGGTACGATGGAGCGAGGCTTCAACGGCTCAGCCGGTTGGGAGAAGAATCCCGTCGGAGTGCGCGAGATTGCCGGCCAGCAATTGGCGGATCTCAAGCGCGCCCTGCAACTGTTCGCAGATGTGAAGCTAAAGGAACAGTTTACGAGGATGAGCGTCGGCAGGGACAAGATTGACGGACGCGACGTTTACGTGATCAGAGCAGTGACGCCGGATAAAAGACGCGAGCGTCTCTTCTTTGACGCGGAAACAGGTTTATTGCTTCGCCGGATCAGCGTCACAGAAACTCCGATTGGATTAATTCCCGAAGAGACTAACTTTGAGGATTACCGAGACGTAGACGGCGTCAAGATACCATTCACGGTTCGAGTCCTGGCAGTTGATTCCTTCTCAACAGCCACTCGCAAGTTCACTGAGATTAAACTCAACGTTCCGGTGGACGATGCGAAATTTAATAAGCCCGCCACCCCACCGGCTCCAAGCCAGTAAGACTGCCACCACCCCAGCCGGGCTGCCCCTTTGCCACCCCAGCGCGGCTGCCGCGCTGGGGACCCCGGGGCTGGGGACCCCGGGTGTCTCATTCACTAAACTGCAACCTGCCCGCAACCGGGCGAACCGACTCTTCCTCAAACTCCAGCCGCGCCGTTGGTGCACGTGAGGTGTCGGCATACTGCAATTTGTAAAGCTTCCAGTAGAGACCCCGTTGCGCGAGAAGTGCCTGGTGCGTGCCCTGCTCTCTGATTTCGCCGTGATGCAGCACAATGATTTGATCAGCCCTCTGGATGGTTGATAGCCGATGAGCAACCACGATTGATGTGCGGTCTTGCATTACGCGCCCTATCGCCCTCTGGATGAGTTGTTCAGTTTCGGTGTCGATCGAGCTGGTGGCTTCGTCGAGTATGAGCAGAGCCGGGTCAAAGGCGAGTGCGCGCGCAAATGATATGAGTTGCTTTTGCCCCACGGACAGTCCGGCGCCTCGTTCCTTTACCTCCGCTTTGTAGCCACCTTTGAGGTGTTCAATGAATCGGTCTGCATACACTTCGTGCGCGGCCCATTTCACACGATCTTCTGAAATGTCTTTTCGGCCCAGCCGGATGTTGCCTTCCAGAGTGCCGCTGAAAAGAAAGACATCTTGCAGCACGACCGCGAAATTCTCGCGCAGCGATTGCAGATCCCAGTCGCGAAGCTCCACGCCGTCCAGGAGAATACGCCCCTTCTGCACATCGTAAAATCGCATCAGGAGATTGGTGATTGTCGTCTTGCCCGAACCGGTGTGGCCCACAAGCGCAACCGATTGTCCGGGCTCGACTGCAAACGAAACATCTTTGAGTACCCACTCCTCACCTTTATAAGCAAACCAGACGTTCTGAAATTCAATATACCCCAGCGCGCGGCCGGACTTCAGGGGTTTCTCAGGTGTCCTGATGGCAATCGGGAGATCAAGAGTTTTGAAGATCCGGTGAGACGCAACCACCGCTGCCTGAAGCACGTTGTACTTGTCGGAGAGGTCGCGAATCGGCTGAAACAAAAAGCCCGAATACTGAATAAAGGCGACGAGCGCGCCGAGCGTCAGTACGGTATGGGCGGGTGTATTCTGCATAACCCGATACCCGCCATACCAGATGATCAGAGCAATGCCCACGGCACCGATGAAGTCGACGAGCGGGAAGAAGACTGCGTAGAAAAAAATGGTGTCGATATTCACTTTGCGATAGTCGTCATTGATCACGTCAAAGGTATGAAGCGACTTTGCCTCTGCGTTGAAAATCTGAACGGTCTGCGCCCCGGCGAAGTGTTCCTGCAGAAAGGCGTTGATGCGCGCGATCCGCGTCCTCACCATGTCGTACCCGCGACGCGCGCCTCTGCGAAACCAGTTAGTGGCGGCGAAAAGCATCGGCACGGTCAACAAAGTAACGAGAGTAAGACGAACGTCCATCCATAACATCACGCCAATAATCGCGAAGATCATTACGACATCACCGAGGACGTCCGTTACCCCTTGCGTGAAGAGTTCATTCAGCGCATCGACGTCAGTAGTCAGTCGTGTCATTATGCGGCCGACCGGATTGCGGTCGTAGTAAGCCACCTCCTGATGCTGCAGCTTGTCATAGAGCTCGCCACGGATATCAAACATCACGTACTGCCCCACGGTATTGAGCGATACTGCTTGAAAATACGAAAACACGAAACGTAAGAACTGAACGGCAGCGTAAAGAATGACCAGCAGCATCACGCCCTGGGTTCTGCCGGGGATGATGTACCAGTCGATTGCGTATTGCGTAAACTTCGGTTGCAGAATTCCCAGAAGATTGAGCGCCAGGGTGAGAACAAGAGCGGGAATCAATAGACGCAGGTAGGGCCTGACGTAGCGCAGCAGTCGGCGGCCGACCTGAAAGTCGTAGGTCTTTCCGATTGCTTCCTCTTCGTGGAATTGCTTGACCGCGGTTGACATCCTGCTTCAGTGATCTCCAGCTCTCAGATCAGGTTGCCGCCAACTCCTCTTCGAGCAACTGCCGTTCGTATAGATCGGAATATTCGCCGCCGAGGGTGAGCAGTTGATCGTGTGTCCCTTGCTCGATGATTCGGCCTTCGTCGAGCACGCAGATCAAATCCGCATCACGCACCGTAGATATGCGATGCGAAACGATCAGGCTGGTGCGGTCGCGCATAACGCCACGCAGCCGGCCGAGGATCTTCTCTTCGGTATAGGTGTCTACAGATGACAGAGCGTCGTCGAGGATTAGAATCTTCGGCTCGCGCAACACCGCTCGCGCGATGGCAGTTCTTTGTTTCTGACCTCCGGAAAGAGTGATGCCGCGCTCTCCGACAAGCGTGTCGAATCCTTCAGGAAAAGCCTGAACGTCCTCAGTCAACCCTGCTATCTCAGCAGCCCATTCAATCTCGGCCCGCTCAGCTTTTCTCACGCCAAAGGCGATGTTTTCGGCGAGTGTATCGCTGAACAAGAAAGTCTCCTGGGGAACGTAGCCGATGTGGGACCGCAACTGTGCTAGCGGGTAATCACGGACGGAAATTCCGTCGATGAATACTGTTTCTTCCGGTGCTTCCACCAACCGAGGTATCAGATTCGCCAGCGTAGATTTGCCGCTTCCGGTTCGTCCGACAAAGGCAACGGTTTGGCCCGCGGGTATGGACAGGTTGATATTACGGAGGACTGGTTCGCCATTTGCGTGATATTTGAAAGTGAGATTTCGAAACCCGATTTGACCGGCGATGGGCGCCCGCTCTCTCACTCCAGGATGATCTTCGATTGAAGGTTTGATAGCGAAAATCGTGTTCATCCGCTTGAGGCTAGCCGTTCCTCGCTGGTAGAGATTCACCACATAACCGAGAGCAATCAGGGGCCAGATAAGGCGCGCGAGATACATGTTGAAAACAGTGAACTGGCCGACCGTAATCTCGCCACGGACCGCAAGCGGCACGCCGGCCCAAATGATCAGAACAAAGCCCATTCCAATCAGAAACTGCATTAGGGGTCTCATTAGCGCATCAATTCTGACGAGACCTAGATTCTTCGCGGCATATTGCCTGTTCAATTCCCTGAATGCAGCAATCTCGGAGCCTTCCTGAGCATACGCGCGCACGACGCGAACGCCAGTAAAGTTCTCCTGCGCCCGGGCAGTGATCTGCGCAAAGAAATCTTGAATCCTTTCGAATCTTACGTGAACTTGTTGACCAAAAAACTTAACCGTCAACGAAACCAGGGGCATCGTTACGAACAGCAGCAGCGTCAGCCACCAATTGATCATTAACATTAGCGGCAAAACGATCAGCACTACGAAGATCGTCTGCAACGTGTACATGATCATGGGACCAGCAAGTTGGCGGACTGCAGCAAGATCATTCGTGGCGCGCGCCATCAGGTCCCCGATGCGATGCTCTTGAAAAAACGATTGCGGCTGATCGACCAGATGCGCATAAAAATCCCGCCGCAAGTCGTATTCAATGTGACGCGACATTCCGATTAGTATACGACGTTGAAGAAAGAGAAACGCGCCACTGATGGCGCTTGCACCAAGCACCTTCAATGCGGAAAAAGTCAGTCTTGACCACGACAATTCGGACCAGTTTTCGTCAACGGCGTGGCCAACGATCAGTGGGATGTAAAGGTTGAATATTACACCGGCCAGGATGCAAAGAATGCCGGTGATCAGGGAGATCTTGTAAGGAAGAAAGTAACGCGCGAATTTTCTTAAGTCGTCCATGCAAACGAACCGCGAAGCTTCCCCAAGCCTTCTCAAGCAGAAGCCGCGAAGCTTTATGATGCGCGATTTTAT
>JBGPNE010000112.1:0-7264 GCA_041487335.1 Pyrinomonadaceae bacterium | reverse complement strand
CGATAACCCTCACATCAGACCTTTACGGCTGCACGTACTGTCTTTTTACACATTGGCTGCCGCGTTGCGCGATCAGTGTCCGCTTCGCCGATCTAAGAGACGAGCAGAGCTTCAAAGAAACGGTGATGCGCAACTATCTCATCGCCTGCCTTGGTCGTCACCCCGAGTGCGGCGCTGATGGCGGCCATCCCAGAAGCGAAAGAGACCGCCGTCTCCCCGCCTTCAGCGTAGGCCAGGTTTTCCTCCAACATGCTGCGCGTCGGCTCGTCCAAACGGTCATAGATATAGATCGGCATGTGCCCGCTCATCTCGGCCTCTTCGGAAGCGAACTCGACGAACCCTTGCGCGCCGCGATGCAGAGAGCCGAGCCGGTAAGCCGCCGAAGCCGAAATCGGCGGGACGATGTGATGGTCAAAGTCCCAGCGTTTGCGATCATGGTTGCCGTGCACCAGATGCGTGCGCATGCGGTAGCTCTCCTTTTTAGTGCGATGCTGTTTGCTCATAAGCTTTACCCCCGAGAGCCTCAGGAGGAGGCTTGGCGTTTAAACGGCAGGTAATGCGGAGTCCATGGTAGCCCGTCAGCGACACCTCCAAGGCTTCTTCAAGCTGACCGTTTTTCTTTACTGCAATCATTTCCAGGTCTTCCTGTCTCCTGGTTTCGTCGGCCCAGCCAGATCATACCGCCGCCTGCTCACGACCAGGACATTGTGACTCCAACGCCGCTTGCGGAAGCCGAGCAGATGAAAGACCTGTAGCGGGAGGATGCGGGCAATCCGTGTGTTGACGATGAAGGAGCTGCCATCCGACGCCTGCCGGCGCACGCCCGGCAGCAGATGAACGTAATCGCCGACCCGTAGATGCCTGAGCAAAGCCGACAGCTTTAACCAGAACGGCTTGACCTCTCGACCAAGAAAGAAGCCGTCGTCACCCAGCTTTTGATAGAGCGGCAGCAGCACCATTCCCGTTTCGCGGGCAGTCACTCGTCCCCACCGGTCCCGCGCCAGAACCTGCCCGCGCTGCACGGGCTGAAAATTTTCAAAGCCGGGCTCCATTCTGAACTCATTACTTGTCGTGATGGCGTGGCGATGACGCACCTCGACGATTCTTGCCCTGCCGCTGGCACGTTCGAGGATTGCGCGGGAGCGCCTAAACTCCGGCGCATCTTCTCGGCGCAAGAGGCCGGCCGCAACCAGCGCAATCCAGATAACCGCTTCATGATGCGCAACTGAAGATTCGGCATCGTGCTGTCCGGCCTCAAAGCCCATCGTCACCGCTCCGAGATTGTTCACGTATTCGAGCATCGTACCTTCAATCTGTTCTTCAAGACCGAGCACAATCGTCGTCGGAAAATTCAAGGCGAATCTGCGGTTGCGAAGCGTGTCGCCGACGGTGGCAAAGGGGACGCCGTGTGCTGAGGTCGTATGCAGATCAAGGAAGTACAGCTCGCCTTGCGCGCGTGCAGAAGCTCGCTCGAACTGTTCCAGCAAATCGCGCAGCTCGAGGTCTTCGGACCTGGCTGAGGGAAACTGGCTGTTAGACTTGACGGCAGAGATGTTTTCCGCAGTCCAATGTCTATTGAGGTCTGAGTCTATATAGCGCACATGGCCCGCGAGCGCTCTTGTGTTACCAAAGAGAAGAACGACGTCGCCGCGAAGCAGCGATCTTTTGCGCTGAAGATCGGTCAGTATCCTTTGTGCTGCCAGCGCACCGGCGGGCTCATTGCCGTGAATGCTGCCAACGACGATCAAAGTCGGGCCTGGCTTGAAGCCTCTGATTGCTGCAATGAGGTGCTGGTCCGCATCAGCAGGTTGAGTCGTGTTGTGCAGGCCCATACTACGCGATACGTTGCGAAACTCGATTGCGGGACGATCGGCGTCCGCTATTGAGGTTTCATAACTCATGCCCTTCGTCAACGTTGCTCGCACTTACATCGTCGGGAAGTGATGTTCGCCTTCCGAGTGCCGCTGACACGCAACGCACAACGATACGGCGGCATCAACTGCCAGCCTCTTATCTTCAATCGGTTTGCCACACTCGCTGCACCGGCCATAGGAGCCGGCCATCAACCTGTCCAGGGCGTCGTCGAGCTGGCGCATGCGAGACTGGAGTAGCTCACGATGTTTCCATTCAACGTTCCGGCTACTCTCTTCAGACAATTCAATCTCTTGCGGACCGATTATCGTGTCGTTGACTGGCCGGGACGCGCCGAGCAGTGTGTCACACAGGTCTTCTCTCTCAGCGTGCAGTCTCTGCCAGATGAGACCACCGTTTCGCAGGAAGGGGTTATCAATCGATTGGATGTTAGCATTGGTACTCATATCGGTTACCTCCACGCTCAAGCGTTTGCAACTTTGCCAGATTCGCGGTTTTGCGGGTTCAAGTGGACGGGCGACAAGCACGGGACACGGTGCTTGTCTCAGGACCCGATCGACATTCGAACCAAACAGTGCTTCCATGGTGAAGTCTTTGCCACTCGTCCCCATGCAAATGAGATCGATCGCATTCTCTTTTGCGTAGCTAAGCACTTCTTGATAAGCCTTGCCCCAACGCACAACATGCACAACTCCGCACCACAGGAAAGCCTCGCTAGGCACCACTCGTTGCAGTTTGTACGCGGCCCTCTCGTAAGATCCTTCGGTCCCGGCATTCGCCCAGGCGCCTGCGACCTGCTCCTGCTCGCTGACCGGCAGAACGTGCAGCAAGTGCAACTCCGCCTGGTACTCCTGCGCCAACGAAATGCCATAGCCCAGAGCAAGTTCTGAATCTGCAGAGAAGTCGTAAGCGACCAGTACGCGACGGAGATCAATGTCTCCCGTTGAACTGCCGACCCACTCGCGCTCCCGGGGATGTGTTACCAGAATTGGACAAGGCGCGGTTCGACAGACTACCTCCGCGGTGGAACCTAGCAGTACCGCCGCGTGGGGACGTCTGCGAGAACGCATGACAATCAGATCGGCATTAAGCCTGGCGGCCTGGCGCACGATCTCTTCACCGGCGTCAGCGGTTCCGTCAACGATGATTCCTTCCCAGTTGAGTTCTGAGAAAACGGCGAGTCCCAAGTGCGGCGTAAGCGCTTCCTCGAAAACTGCCTTCACTTCCCGGGATGTTTTGCTACTGCTGCCGTCACCATTTTTCCTGTGCGTGCCCACCACGCAATAAAACAGAAACAGTCTTGCCTCATAGGCACGCGCCAGGGCAACTGCGTAGCGTAGGGCCTCGCCTGATTTCGCCGAGAGATCTGTGGGACAGAAAATGCGTTCGATGCGAATCATCTGGCCTCCCAAATTCCTAGAAGGGACTCCTCTCTTTATTGGATCAGCAACGATTGTGCCGCTCTCAAACTCGCGACTTTTCTCGATGCCTTCGCGCCTGGTTGGGAAAAACAGCGTGAACGGCTGCGCAGATTTACGGCATACCTTCGCTCAATGCCGTGGACGCGCATTGCCGAGTCGACATTGATGTAGTCTTCCGCATTCGTAATGCCGAGTCCTGAAGCGGCGCTCGGTCCCCCAAATGGGGGGAGCAACATCAAGAGACTGAAATTGATCGATCTCTCCTCACCTTCCTTCGCCCGGACGACTGCGGACCACCTCGACCGAACACTTCGCATGCGACACAACGGCCTGGGACACGGAACCGAGTAGAAAACGCTCCCAGCCGCGGTAGCCATGCGAGCCGACCACTATTAGATCAGCTCGCCAGCGATCAGCCTCGTCGAGGATCACGTGCTTAGGAGAACCTTGTATTACGTCGCTGGATATCTTCAGCGCGCCCGAAGTTCCTGTCTTGAGTTTACTCACCGCGTTCTCTAAAGCTTTCGTAGCTTCCGCTCGCGCCGACCGTTCCAACTCTGTCAAATAATCCTGCGGTATAGCCCAACCCTCTGGCGACGGCGGCAGCGACGGCGTCTCAAATGCCGACAAGACTTTGACCTCACTTGCGGGCGGCCACGGTCGCCCGGCGACCGCGGAGACCGCCGCCTCACTGAATATCGAGCCATCAACAGCTAAAAGTATCTTCATAGCAAACCACCTTTGCTTATGCCGAAGATGGCAAGAAACGTGCCGCTAAGAGAAACCGAAATACTCCCGCCGCGGGACACTGGGAAACACTTCAGAGAACACACAAGCCAGGACTAGCGGCTGCTGGAAAACCAACACGATCCCGGGAAACTACACGAAGCAGCTCGAAATGAATGACTCCAATTCGAGTTATTTTGTGTGACGCGCGTGGATCGCTTTACTGCTCTTGACGTGTGCTCGCCATTTTTCAGCAGCCTGCCAGAAACTGCGGAATGTTACGCAATTTACTTGGGTAAAAGCGCGCATTCGGGAAATGGATGCTTCAGATTATCGCGCAAAGACGCACTTACTTACCGGCATAACGGTTGCCCTTAGGGAGGCGAGAAGGTTCCACGGTCCTTCCTGAAGGAGGAAACGAAAATGATTCACAATGCCAAAGTCAGCTTCTTTCTGAGACTGATCAGTATTTCGCTCTTCTTCGCCGTATTCGGTTTGTGCGGTGTTATTTGGGGAACTGAGGTGAACGCACAGGTGCAAAATGCGCGGCCGAAAGCGGCCAAGGCCTTCAGCGGTTCAGCAGCGACCAAACAGCCGCTCTACAGCGACTACAGGGGCGTGAGGATCGGCATGACCGCGGACGAAGCCCGAGCGAAACTAGGTCTGCCGTCGCAGAAACTCGAGGGTCAGGACTTCTACGTAGTTTCTGAAACAGAAACGGTGCAGATTGTCTACGATGCTATGCACAGAGTCACCGCCATCTCGGTTGATTATCTGGGCGCCAAAAGTGGCGCACCGGACTACAAGGCCATAGTGGGCGCCGACATCGAGGTGAAACCGGACGGCTCGATGTACAAGCTCGTACGTTACGAACAGCTAGGTTTCTGGGTGTCATACAATCGCACAGCCGGTAGTCTTCCGATCGTCACCGTAACGATTCAGAAGATTTAAGTAAGCGGTAGGCTACGAAATGGAGGGATCAAAATAGTGACTGACGCACGATCGAGGCCGCACCGTGTTGCGGCATTCGGCCGGCCTTCGATCTGCGGCTTAAAGCAGCTAGATGAGGGACGGTGCATGGCTACCAATCAACAACCCGGTTCGGAAGATCACGAGATCACACGCCGCGAGTTTTGTAACTGTCTGTTACTGACCTCGACAGGACTGCTCATCACGGCGACAACCTCCACCCCGGAAGCTGCGGCTCAGCAGGATCCTCTGCTTGCCTATCCACCGTTGAGGATTGAAGGCGCGGAAGGATTGATGCCAGGCTCGTCTCTTTACTTCACTTATCCGCGGGCGGGCGATCCGGCAATCCTCGTGCGCGCGCAGGACGGACAGTACTACGCCTACGGCCAGAGGTGTTCGCATATGGGTTGCTCAATCTACTTCGAGCGTGCTAGCCGTCGATTGGAATGTCCCTGTCATAAAGGAGCATTCGACGCGCAGACCGGTTTCGTCCTGAGGGGACCACCTACGCGTCCGCTCGATCTGATTGTCTTGCAGATGCGCGCAGGCGGTGAAGTGTGGGCTGTCGGTCGAACGCTCAGCAGCAGCAGTCGCAATTGTTAGCAGCTATGACAGTTCCAGCTTCGAGCGGCATGAAACTCCAACTTCGCAGAGCTTCGCTCAGCGCCCAGCGAATCGCCCGTCATCGACTACCAGGATCCATTGTCAAAGCGGTAGCGCCCAACTGAGTTGCGAAATATTGCTTACTCAAGCAAATGCCGCTGCGAGATATTTCGAAGCATTAATCTTTTCAAACCCAATCGACTCCTTAAACAGCCCCATTTTGGTATGTTTCATCCCTTGAATTCTGGCCTGGCACTTGCACAACAGCACCACAGTTTCATTTCGCCTCTGCTTAGAGGCCCTTAGTTAGGAGGTAGCTGTCCATGCTTCGGACTAGAACCAAACTTTCCCTGGCTTTCATAATGCTTTTGGGGGTCGGCATCGGCGTGTTCTCCAGTTTTTCCGATGGTCTTTATTCGGCCGTCTGCCTTTTTTTCCTGCCACTTTTGGTGGCGCTGGCCTTCGCATCGATCATTGGTGACTTTGGCCAGACGAATAAAGCGACGAAGCACACGACAAGCAAAGTTAGCGCTTCAAGTCACAACAGGTTTGACTTGCCTCACGCAGCATAGCGGGCCTGAAAGTGGCGGACAGCGGTCAACCTTGCTTTCACATGCTAGAGGGCGACGATGAGAATCACACCGGATATGAAAATCAAAGACGTGCTGAAGATTAGCGAGCACATGATGGATGCATTCACGTGGATCTCCCCCAGCTTTGAACGATTGCGAAATCCTACGCTCAGACGCGCCATGTCTGGCAGAGTCTCAGTTGCCCAAGCGGCTCGTATCGGCAGAGTTCCGCTGACTGAAGCTCTCTACGTTCTCAATCTGACGGCAGGGGAAGACGAAAAGCGGCTGGCTTGCGAGCTGGAACTGAGTGATCGTGAGAGCTTCCAATACCAGCCAGACAATCCCGGCAAGCCGCGAGAACTCCTGGGACTAAGAGACGACGACCGGCATGTTGTGTTTGTCGATGTAATGCCCCAGGCGCAGCAAAACGAAGATCCGCAGCCGGCGATCATGCATGGGCTGACGGAGCTTCGGGACAACGAAGATATACTGCTTGTTCGCCACGCTTTCGATCCAATCCCTCTGTGTGATCTCCTCGCGCGCCGGGGCTTTGCAAGCTGGGCCGAAGAACGCTGCCCGAACGATTGGTATATCTATTTCTACCGGCCAACCGCGCTCGCGGGAGCGGTTGCCGAACCTCCGGCTGCCGTAGTGGGCTCTGTGCGCGCAATGGCCGCGGAAGCCTAGCCGCGCAGGAGCAGAACGGAAATGAGCCGCGGATGAACGCAGATCAGCGCGAATAAGAATTGATTTGATCTGCGCGAGTCCGCGTTCATCTGCGGCCTAATCGATCTATGGCAAAGGTTGGTAATCTCGAAAAGATCATCGAGGCCTTTGGCGGTGCACGGATTTCTGAGCTTGATTGAGTAAGAAACTTGGCCACTTCCGGATCGCTCTGTTGTAGCATTCGATAGCAACCCTCCGTGTAGATGTAATCTTTCTTATCCAGGCCTGCGCTTCTCACCTGTTAGGTATCCTCACCTGTTAGGTAAACAGACGGATGAGTGATAGAGTACGCATCGAACCGAGCACAGCTCACTCCCTTCTCAGCTCCTCTGGAATCCTCCAGACCATCTGAAGTCCACAGCTCAAACTCCAAGG
>JBGPNE010000111.1:0-7289 GCA_041487335.1 Pyrinomonadaceae bacterium | reverse complement strand
TCAGCCGGAGACGATCACGTTAATCACAACCCAACTGCGAAACGGCGCTCTCTTCTTCATGATCACTGTTGCGCCACAGGGCGAAACGAGAGATTTCAATAATGCATTCAGTAACATCCTTCGCTCAGTTCGCCTGAACGGCTGAGGGGCGTCTGAAAGGCGAATAAAACCTTCTAGACGCGCTTTGCCTCTTGCCAGAGAGCTTCCAACTGCACAAGAGTGACGTTGTCGACTGCCTGGCCGCCTGCACGCAGGCGCACCTCGATGTAAGCGAAGCGCCGGCGAAACTTTCGGTTAGTTAGTTTCAAAGCGGCTTCAGGTTCTACATGCAGATGGCGCGCAATGTTTGTGACCGCGAAGAGGACATCTCCTATCTCTTCTCGCACGCGAGTGTGGTCGGATTCTTCTAGGGAAGCGGCGTGGGTTTCGATTGCAGCGCGCAGTTCGCCGATCTCCTCCTCGAGTTTCGCAAAGACCTGCTCAGTCTCTTCCCAGTCAAAACCGACGCGTGCAGCTTTCGTTGAGAGCTGGTGGGCTTCCATTAGCGCTGGAGCTTTTGCAGACACGCCGTCGAGAAGGGATTCTTTGGTGTCCGGCTGCTTCGCCCTTTTCTCCTCCGCCTTGATTGCCTCCCAGTTTCGTAAGACCTCTGTTGCATTCTCAGCCTCCGCTTGCCCAAAGACGTGCGGATGTCTGCGGACCATCTTCGAATGAACCGAGTCCGTGACGTCTTCAATGGTAAAGTCGCTACGTTCCCTGGCAACTTGCGCGTAGAAGACGATCTGGAATAGCAAATCGCCAAGCTCATCGCGCAATTCTTCGGGGCGGCCTGCGCGCGCCTCTTCAACTGCTTCAAAGGCTTCGTAAGCTTCTTCCAAAAGCATTGGGGCGAGCGTGGCATAAGTTTGCTCGCGATCCCAGGGGCAGCCGCTGGCTGAACGCAAACGGATCATCAGGGCAACAAGGTCATCGAAGGTGGCAGGCATGCGCCACAGTCTAAAGTCCAGGGCCCGAAGTCCCAAGTCGTCAGGGACGGGAACCGTAACGTGAATAGCGCAAATTGGGTGTTCTTGCGAGTGTTGCGATTGGGATGCTACCATCGATGCAAAATTCAACTGCAAAGGATAGCTTAGCGCAGTTTTGTGATCCCTCAAGGCTGCGCTCTGATTAGCAAGCGAATGAACGACGAACAGACCAATTTCAAGGTAACTGACCGCCGGCTGTTTAATCCGGACGGCAGTCCCCGCGAGCTTTCTGCAGAGGAGAAAGCGCAGCAAAGACCGGTCACGACGGAAACGCTTAACATAGGTGTGGCCTCTGAGCCTCAGTCGAGAAGTGTAGAGAGTACTCAACCTAACGCCGCGGGCACTTCGGGAGTCGCAGAGGCGACATACGAAGACACAGACTTGCCCGATGCAGATGACCCGTCAAGCTTCGTCAACTTCATCATGTCAATCGCCTCGAACGCAGCATCCTCTTTGGGAATGATGGAGCATCCAGTGACGCATCAGCGCGAGGTTGATCTTCAGCTTGGCAAACAGTGGATTGACGTGCTGGGAATGATCGAGCAAAAAACGCGAGGCAACCTGGTCGCTCAAGAGGCAAAGATACTTGAAGGTCTGCTCGCCGATTTACGTATGCAGTATGTCTCGCTGGTCAACTCCGCGCCGCCAAAGGCTGCCCGCACGTACACCGGCAGCGATATCACCGGCGGACGCTAGAAACCCGGTAGATGGTAAGAATCCGGTAAATGGTAAATAGTAAATGGTAAATGGAGTTGGTGGCTTACGATTCACCCTTTACCATTCACCATTTGCCAGATGAAGCCATTCACCATTTACCATTTACCAGATGAAACTGACCTTCCTCGGCACAGGTACTTCAACGGGAATCCCGTCGATTGGATGTGAATGTGAGACGTGCACGTCTGACGATCACCGGGATAAGCGACTGCGCGTTTCAATCCTGATAGAGCACGGCGGACAGAATGTCCTTGTGGATACCTCATCCGATTTCCGCCAACAGGCATTACGACACAAGTTGAAGCGGCTCGATGCTGTGCTCATAACACATTGTCACGCGGATCACATCTTCGGCCTCGACGATATTCGGCCACTAAACTTTCGTTACGGCGCTCTCGGTGTCTATGCAAACGAAGTCGCCTGGCCCGACATTCGGCGCATCTTCAAATACATCTTCGAGCCATCCCATTTTGGCGGCGGTCTGCCACAGGTAATTCCGCATACGGTGGTTGCAGGTGCTCCATTCTGTCTGGGTAGTGCGCTTGCGATCACTCCGCTTGAAGTAATCCATGGACGCCTTCCGGTGATGGCGTATCGCTTCAATGATTTTGCCTACGCAACAGATCTAAGCGAGATTCCGCCGCAGACCATGGATGCTATGCGCGACCTGGACGTGCTTGTACTCGACTGTCTGCGCTTCAAAGAACACCCGACTCATTTGTGGGTGGATCGAGCGCTCGAGTACATTGAAAAGCTTAAGCCGCGCCGGACCTACTTCACGCACATTGCTCATGACGTGAAACACGCACGCGATTCCGCGCTCTTACCTGACGGAGTCGAGTTTGCTTATGACGGACTGGAAATTACCAGTAGCAAGTGATGAGTGATGAGTAATGAGTGCTGACCACTGGTTTTTGCTTCTCCTCATCACTCATCACTTATCACTTATCACTCATCACCGCTTTTATGCGTCTATTCCACGGGACCGATAATGCGGAGATCCAACGGCCGACGGTGCTGACCCTGGGTGTGTTTGATGGCCTGCACCTTGGCCATCAGCTAATCATGCGCACTGTCGTGGAAAGAGCACACGCAGTGGGCGCCGTTCCCACAGTTATTACTTTTGATCCACATCCGCGCGCAGTGCTTCATCCAAAGTCGGCGCCTCCTCTGCTGCAAACCCTCGATCAAAAGGTGGAAGGCTTCGGTGTCCTCGGCATCGAACAGACAATTGTCATTGGCTTCACCCTGGAGTTCTCATTGGTGACGGCCAAAGATTTCCTGCTCGAAACAGTCTCGGAGCGATTGCAGGCCAGGGAAGTGTACCTGGGACGTGGCTTTGCCTTTGGTCACAACCGCGAAGGAAACATCGAGCTTCTGCGGCGAGTAGGCAGCGAACTTGGCTTTGTTGCCGGGGAAGTGCCCGAGGTTCGGTTGCGGGGGCAGCGAGTGAGTTCAAGTAAGATTCGTGAGTTGCTCGCTCTGGGGAAAGTTAACCTTGCGCGGCGAATGTTGGGTCGGCCCTACGGGGTTGAAGGACGCGTAGTGCGCGGCAAAGAGCGCGGCCGTACACTTGGATTTCCGACGGCCAACCTGCACCCACAGAACCGCGTCATACCCGAGCACGGTGTATATGTCACGGGAACGCTGATTGATGGACAATGGTGGCGTAGCGTGACTAATGTAGGTACGCGCCCTACGTTTGAAACCGAGAGGGAACCTTCAGTTGAGACTTTCGTAATGAATTGGTCGGGTGATCTTTACGGTGACGTAATTCGGGTGCGTTTTCTTCACCGTTTGCGCGACGAGAGAAGGTTTGATTCGTTGGAACAGTTGCAAGCTCAGATCGAAAAGGATACGAATCGCGCCCAGAGCTACTTCGAACGGGCCCCCGTGCGACACATGTTGTCTATTGTCTAGCTATTGTTTAGAGGCGGGCGCTGCCGCCGGTGGCTCGTTATTATCATAGATAAACACAATGAATACTGACCAGGCATTAGTTCCAGTTTCCGCCCTTCCTGCTGGCGGAAATGGCGATGGAAATGGCAGCTCTAGCCACCCCGCTGTGGCCGTGCCATTGCATTCGTCAGACGTGCTTCTAGCGACCAAGCACGACACCTGGAGTCTGACCCAAAGAACATCGGCGCCGCTAACGGACCAACTCGTTGACGACATACTCAAGGGACGCGGTCTGAGCGGGTGGCTGCGAGTTGTAAGAGTCGGCCGAGTGCTCGGTCTGTTATCGCTCTATCTCTTTCTTGATAGCTATGACATTCGCGCAGCCTTTAGTCGCCGTACTGGGACGCGTCTGCGTGAAGAAGCGCGTAGCAGAGGGCGCGTCGCTTTGTTTCAGGAATGGAGTCGAGACATTGTTCGGCAAGTTTTGGACAAACTGATCCGTGCGCTGCGATTTATCGTATTTCGTGGCGCCGATGGCTCCAGCAAAAAAGGTGCGCGGCTTCTGAAGCAAGCCATTTGGTTGCGGGAGAGTCTAATTGGGCTCGGGCCAACATTCATTAAGATTGGTCAGGCCCTGGGGACGCGCGGTGATCTGCTCCCTCTTTCGTATATTAAAGAACTCTCAGCCTTGCAGGATCAGGTGCCTGCGTTTCCCACAGCGGAGGCTTTTACTCGGATTAAAACGGAACTCGGTCGCAGTGTGCACGAGGCCTACGCTGAGATTGATGCCGAACCGATCGCAGCCGCATCACTTGGCCAGGTTTATCGTGCGCGCTTGTATACGGGCGCAGAGGTCGCGGTCAAAGTTCAGCGTCCAAAGCTCAAAGAGATAATCAGCTTCGATATCGCAATCCTCTATCGCCTTGTAAAACTGACAAACCGTCTGTTTCCCAAAGCGAATGAGAACGCTGATTGGGAAGGAATGCTGCGAGAATTCCACGCTACCGTCTTTGAAGAGATGGACTATGCAAAGGAAGGACGAAACGCCGATCTTTTTCGTTATAACTTCCGAGACTGGCGCGCCGTTCGGGTGCCCAGGATCTACTGGTCGCACACCACATCGCGCGTGCTGACAATGGAGTTTATTCGCGGGACGAAGGTCGTGGATCTCGAAGCTCTGCGCGTTCGGCGAATCTCAGCTGTGAAAGTCAATCGGCTGCTGGTTCGCAGTTATCTGAAACAACTATTGGAAGACGGATTCTTCCACGCCGATCCGCATCCCGGAAACTTGCTGGTAATGGACTCGGGCCACCTGGCATTCTTCGACTTCGGCATGGTGGGTCGCATCGCGCCGAAACTGCAGTCGCAGATGATTGACGCTTTCTTTCATGTTGTCGGACGCGACGTTCACGGCTTGGGCCAGGACATCATCAATCTCAACTTCCTGAAGCCAGGTGTCAATCCCGAGACGATTCGTCCCGTTGTGGAAGGCCTATTCAAGCATTATCTAAATCTGAAGCTCGGCGAAGTGAATTTCAAAGAGTTGACTTATGACCTCGCGGAAGTGATGTATGAATACCCCTTCCGTCTTCCTGCCAACTTCACCTATATCATGCGCGCGCTGATGACGCTCGAAGGAATCGGTATCGTCACCGATCCGGAGTTCAGCTTTTTCGAAACAGCTAAACCGTATGCTAAGGAGTTTATGCTGCGACGTGAAGGACGCCTGTTCCGGAAGCTAATCTTTGACAAATTGACCGGGCGTGAGAATGCCAACCGCCGAATCGAATGGAGCAAAGTCTGGAAGCTTACGAAGATGGCTGCGCAGATGTATCTCAGCGGCTAAATACCAACTGAGCCGCTACTGAAGTGACTTGTCTGGCTCTACGATTACCTTTTTCTGCCCGTGGTCCCCAAAGATTGAGCTTAATCCGCCCGTCTATATACCGGGCGCCTTCTCACCATTAGAGGCAGGAAGATTCAAGCGATCGCGGAACAGGTTAAGCAACAGCAACGTTCCGATGCCACTCGCGCCATCGCCCGAACCACCTGAAGCCATGACGTCCGGTGTAATACGCACGCCTTTTTCGCCAATAACCTTCAGAGTTTCGATGAGCGCCACGCCTTGCGCGCCCAGCGCGTTAACTTGCTCGTGATAGGCCACGCCTTGCGCTTCGCCCATCAGACGAACCTTCTCCGCTTCAGCCTTGCCGGTTTGCAGGATGTAATGAGCCTCGCCGTCACCCTCAGCCTTGCGCTGCTCAGCGCGCTTACCCGCGATCTCCACACCGACTGTAGCCGCCATCAGATCTTTCTGGTTATCGGCTTGAGATTTGGTCTTCTCAAGCTGAATGCGCCTCTCCTCAGCTTCGCGCTGCGCGTTGTACATGTTCTGCCGTTGCTCGGCGAGAATCTTCTCGGTCTGCGTCTTCATCAGGTCTTCGGGCAGATGAATATGGCAGATGAGCACGTTGACGACGTCTACGTGATATTTGAGCAAATGCGCGCGCACACGCGCTTCGGCGCGCTCTTGCTCTTCGTGCCGATTTTGCAAATAGGCCATAGCCGAAGACTCGGACGCCTGGTTGCGAAAGATCGAGTCGATCAGCGGATGCATCACGTTCTGAATTAGACGATCGATGCCACCAATCTTCGCGACCATGAAAGGCGCGTCCTCAGGTTTGACGCGAAAAACGACGCGCACCTCCAACTGCATCGTAAAGCCGTCCTTTGAGATCACTTCAAAAGGGTTGAAAGTGTTGACAACTTCACCCGAAGTCCATTCAACCGTCTGGTTCGTCGTCGGAATCACAATCGGAGTGATGGCCAGCGTGTTGACATAGTAACGTCCTGGTCCCACCACCGACTCCTGAATGCCGCGATAGCCTTCGGGCACGACATAGGCTTCATGCGCTCCTTCATCAAGCCGCCGGTCCGCCGGATCCCCGGTCATCAGCTCAAGTTTGATCTCTTCAGCCGTCCGTCCGTCATCAATCTTGTCAAGGCGGGCCGCCGATTGCTCAGCTTGCTCTTTCTCTTCGCGCTCCATTCTCTGGCGCACTTTCGCGGCCATCTGGCGGCGAATATCATCCGAAGGGTCTTTGCCGGTGTTGGAGACAATCACCGCGACCTCGCCCGGCTTCACCTCTTTCGCCGTCTCGGGAATGACCTTGAACAGCAACGGGTTGATGTAATAGGTGCCGGGCAGCAAGATGTCCTTTTGCGGGCCGCGTTGCCCGTTGGCTTTGATGAAGTCGTGTCCGTCTTGAAAGTCGTCGTGGCCCTCAACCGATTCGGCGACGTAATCGCGCGGGTTCAGCGGCGACCCATCTAATGCTTCGACCAGGCCAATCTGGTTCTCGTTGATCACCGTGGCGTCGTAAAGCCTGACGGTGAACAGACCAGGTTTGGTATCTGAGCCGCCTTCGAGCGGCATCGACTGCGTCAGGATACGGGATGTGCCAGGGGTGAGGACGTCGACCTGCGGACCTCTCTGTCCGCCCGAAGCAACGAATAGTTCGGCGTTCTGAAAGCTTAGATGACCTTCAGTCGCCTTGCCAAGTAAGCGTCCCGGGTCCAGTGGCGCACCGTCGGCCGCCGTGACGATACCAACCTTCCCTTGCGGAACCACCGTCGTCTTGGCAACTG
>JBGPNE010000110.1:0-7311 GCA_041487335.1 Pyrinomonadaceae bacterium | reverse complement strand
GCATTACGCCGATCTGGGCCCCGTCCTCATCGATCACGCGAACCTCAGCAGTCCTTATCCGCTCATTGACGCGGACCGACGGCACACGGGGTCCTCTGTCTCTAAACCCTCTTCGCGATTGAAAGCTGCTGATACTGTATCCTCCTAAACCGTACTTCCGGTTTAACCAGCCTGAGATGTTACGGCGCGTACTCAACAACCTCGACAGCCGCCGCCGCGAACGACGAATGCGCCTGGCCCCTGCAAGCCCTCCGAGGCTTCGTTGGCCCGACGGCATGAGCCTCCCGAAAATCACAGCCTCGTCTCACCGAGTCGCTGAGCTTCCAGTTAACCTGTCGAAACGTTGCAGTACCTTATACTACATTGGTCGGATCTTACGTCAGCGCCTTAGGCTTTAGCCTCTGCTTGCAGAGGGTTGTTCGAGCGCCTGAGGACTTCCGGAGCTGCCGTAAAATAACGATCTCAGTCTCTTTATCAGAGAGCTGAAAGTTCGCGGTGGCAGGCGCGATTGGTTTCAACCACCGCTTCCACCACTTGGATCGCGAGAGCAAATACTACCAAAGCGCCTCGACCCTCGGCAAGGCGCGAGCTGGCCAATCTTGCCGCGGAGGTCTTGCACCGGCCGCGAACCACGCGCCGACTAGAGAAAGGGATGGCGCGTGCGGATTTGAACCTCAACGGGTTTCCGCTTGACCGCTCGTCCCTCAGAGCAGAAAATGCGAGCCACTATCTCATAGGAGACACCGATGAGAGACCTCGAAAAGTCTCTGGCAAACACCACATTGGCGCCTTACATCGTCAAGGCTATGGCCCTGATCGGAGTGAAGCGCCGGTCGGGCAGCAACATGTTCCGGCACCAGATCAGCACGATGGGTATCCTGCTCGACTACAAGACTGTCGACTCGGTGCTTCTCAAGGCGTCCGTGATTCACGACTTATTCGAGGACGCGGCCACCATGCCGGGCGTGACGGAAGACGAGATAAAACGGATCGACTCTGACGGTCCGGCCGTCTATGAGCTGGTGATGGAAGTGACCATCAAGGTCGTAGACGGAATCAAGGAGCCGAAGGCTGATTACCTGCTGCGAATCATGAGGAGCGGCAGCAACCAAGCCAGGGTTTTGAAGCTCGCGGATCGAATCAGCAACATCTTCGCTCTGGGATTCGTCCACGACGTTGCGTTCGTGAAGAAGTACTTGCGCGAAACCCAGGCCTACATCCTGCCCTACGCCGAGCAGGTAAACGCCGACATGTTCCGGGAACTGTCGGACCTGGTCGAGAACCAAGAGCAGATGTTGAGGGTGATGGTTCCGGACGCTGCAAGTTGATTGATTACCTCGTCGAGAAAACTCCGCTCCGCCTGCATGTCGCCGAAGGTCAAGGAGATAAAACCGCGAATCATCCTCTAGTGCCTTCTAACGTCGTCTCTTAAAAGACAAAGTGCTTTGACGACGTAGTCCTATCTTTAGGACAACGCCCTGGAAACTCAGATCGCTGAGAAGTCGCTGCACTGCTTCGCGACCCAGATATCGGACCGAACAATGATGACGCAGACGTTGAGTCAGCAAGAGCTGATGATCCAATCAACGTGTCGCTGAATCACGTTAGGCCGATCGCTCTCGCTGCGCTCCTTGACTATGAGTTATGCAGGTTGTTTCGATCTCCTGAGTTTTCGAACTCTTTTGGGCCATCGCGAATTGACCCAAGAGTTCGGGACGCGCTCGTTGAGCAACTCAATTCGTGTTCCGACAACAGTTGGTCGATGCATTAGGTTTTCGGCAAGTATCTCCTAGAACTCACTTGGCTGGACGAAGCATGGACACTCACCACTCGGCCCGCATTATGACAATCCTTTTGGTGCGGGCTGGACGACGCCTTCAAAGTGGTACATATCAAAGAAAAGGAAATAACGATGCTCGCCGCACTGACACTGGAGTTCATACTTGTCGACTATGCACCCCGGGTTAGGATCTGAATGGGTTTCAAGATCTGTGCACTTGCCCACGAAGGGGCCAATTCGTCGGTATTGAAAGGCTTTGCCGTTTGGGCATTGCAGGCTGTTCAAGTAGACCCGTTCCCCCTCGGCTCGACCGCACAAAATAGGATCTTCAGGCGAATACCCAAATGTGTCCTTTGGCGTTTCTTTGCAGGTTTGCAGCCTGATCATTCGCGTGATACCGCCTGATCCGGTCGACGATCTCCAACTAGGCTGCGGTTCCTCACTCCGGCCCAACCCAAGGTCGTAACCGCAATAAGGGCAAAACGTACCATCAACAACGACGTAGGGCGTCTCGATCCGGGGGCCACCGGGATCTCGCTCCCAGGCAACGGTCTGACAGTTTGGACAACAGATTGTCTGCGCCATATGTAGCTCCCTTGAATTCGATTAGTTTGAATCCTCTTGCGCCCACCGATTCCTGGTTCTCGCCTCAGTAAGGTAATTAGTCACGAGCCTTCTGCCAGGGATCTTAACTACCACCGCCCCACCAAGACATTCCACCAGACCGTCCGTCAATTTGACGGAGTGTAGTATACTCTCGCACTGAGAATCGAACACAACAACTTCGCAAGTGAGGGAGGAGATGTTTCAGCAATTTGGAAAAGGGTCACTCGGAAACCAGACAAGGTCGTTGAGTTGACCGAAAGAGAACGATACCTGCAGGCGAAAGAGATCTTCATACAAATATGTGACATGGATTTGCGTGAACACGTTTTATACATAGAAAGAGCCCAGCCTTTTGCGGGCAGAGAAGTATTGGGTCCCGACATCGACCGGTTGTTGATGAGCGATGCCTTTTTCGGGATGTCGCTCTCACACACCATTAGCGGAGAAGAACTCGCGCCGCAAGATAGAGTGATACGCCTGGCCCAGGCCCTGGCCAAACTCGTCGAACTTGACCCAGTGCAAGCACGGATTGTTGGCCGGGTTATGAAAGTAACACCTTTACTAGCCCCTCTTGGTGAAGGCCAAAGTTCTGCGCTGTTTTCCGACAAGATCCCGCATGAAACGTATGCGGAGATCGCCAAAGAGATGGGTATTGCACGAGATAGGGTTGAACTCGAGTGGCGCGCGGCAAAAGCTTGGCTGCGTTTGCAGCTTTATGAGCGTACGGGCGAAATCGACAGCTATTGAGAATAAGACCGGCCAAAACAACCCTGATTTGAAGTACCGAAGCGCATTGACTTCCTGAGAGTACCCGCGCGTCGTTCGCGGAGACTTTGCCGGCCGGCGATGGGCTGGAAACAGCGATGCGCGCGCTAGAGAGTGATACCGGCCTTGGCGCAGACTTCTTCCTCAGAAACCGTCCCGCTATCAAGCAACGACGCCAGCCCAGTTGCAAAACAACGACCAAAATACGCATCCACAGGATCAGCCCCCATCGTAACCATCGAATTCCCGATGGCCCAGAGGGCTCCGTCCCAATGCCGCTGGCGCCCGCGTTCGAGGATGTGTACCTGTATGACCATCCGTATCTGGTCGGAACTCAGAAGCTGCGAAGCAAGTTGTACGTGCAAAGGATGGAATGGAATCGTCTTCACGCAACAGGGACACCTTTCGCCATTCCCTGGGTTTGTCGTACCCAAACCGTGCGCCTCGTTGGCGATGCATTTCCAACAGACGTGGAGGTGACAGTTTGGGCATTCGACGCCTTCCAGCATACGGAAGAGTTTCATACCCATTCTCACGAAGTCTGCGTCGCCATTGCGCGCGTCAGAAATTGCAACGCGCGCCTGCTTGTCGCCGAATGGGTACGTGGGACGCGAACACAGGACGCACTTTTTCGCATCCACCGGCAGATTAACGGCCACCTCCTCGTGAAAGCGGAGCAACTCGTGCCTCAAGGATTCCGGACGAACTATTGTTGCGGCGGCAGACGCTGGCGGCGGCTCCGCGGGTTGATAGCTTTCAGTCAATTGTTCAGCTTTGTCTTTACCGCTGAAGAGACCTTTAAAGAAAGACATGGTTCTAGTCCTCCTGTGAGCATCATGTTTCGACGTCACTAGCGTTATTGATTTCCTATGTCAGAGTTGCTCTTTTTTTCGGAGCAACGCCACGGATGCAAGTATGTCCCCAGAGTCCCTCAGAATCCGAGCTTGTTGTCCCAATACGCGCCGCAGCCCGGCACGATTCCTTAACTCGTGGCAAAGGCCCTCACACTCTTTGAGCAAAGCATTAGCCCCATCCAAATCGCCTTGAGCGTACAAGACCTCAGCCTTGTTGCAAAGACTGCGAGACAGCTCATCCTTGTTGTTGAGTTTACGCCAAATTGCCTCCTCCTCGTCGTGCAACGTCACCGCGCTGGCTCGGTCGCCGCGAGTGAAATTGATTCTTCCCTGATTCCCCAGACACTTTGCCAGGCTTTCGCTGTTTCCCAACTCGCGGCATAGCTTTTCTCGTTCGTCGTTTAATGCCATGGCCGCATCCAATTTTCCCAGCACCTCGAGAATAGAAGCTTGACTTCCGAGACTTGTTTGTAACCCATTCTTGTTCCCCAGGTCGCGGTAGATGCGCTCGGCCTGTTTTTCCTTTTCCATGGCATCTTCGGGATGACCCTGGTCCAAGAGAATCAGCGCTTGGTTGGTAAGACAAGCACCCAGCCCGTCTTTGTTTCCGAGTTCATGGCAGAGCCTCTCTTCCTCAACGTGCAGCGCCATCGCCTTTTCCAATTCGCCACCAGAGAACAGAGCCACCGCCTGAAATCCGAGACTTGCTCTTAGCCCCTCCAAATTGCCAGAGTCGCGGCAGATACGTTCCTTTTTCTCGAGCAAAAGCAATGCACTCTTGAACTCCCCGCGATCAGTCAAGATTATCCCCTGATGACCAAGAATGATCTGGAGAACATTGCGATCGCTTATTTCACGAACCTGCTTTTCTGCCTCACCAAGGAGCCCCCAGGCATCGTCAAGTCTACCCTGCGTTCTGAGAATCATCGCCTGGGTGGCCAAGCTCAACGCAAGGGTCCTCTTGTCACCGGTATCGCGGCTCTTATGTATAAGGTGCTCTCGCAGCGAAAGGGCGGCGGAATTGTGTCCCTGAAATTCAAGTAGATTGGCAACGGTCCACAACTCAGCAGCGCCAAACCGGAAAGGAAAGTTGAGAACGTCTCGATAAGCTTCCACCACGCGTAGCGCTGTTTGCGCTTCAATTTGGACCCAGAACTCCATCAGATCGACCTGGGAGGAACGCCATGCCGCCGTTAGAAACTGAGGGTCTGCCAATACGGAATAGAGTTGCTGCCAGGATTCTGCGCGACACAACTGCCACGGGAGTTCCGCAATCTTTCGCTCCGCGAGTTGCGCTTCGGCGATAAAGTATTCGGCCAGACGCAGGTGCAGGGCTTTTTCAGCATCGACTGTTAAGGGCGAGCGGAGCTGGACCGATTGCCGAATGAAGCCATGTGAGAAGCCAAGCAGTCCTGAGCGCTGACTGAAACTCGATTCAGCAGCCAGATAAAACGGCGTCCACTTTGCGCGAGGCAACGGTCGACCGTCAGGGCCAAGCAGATCGAGAAGTTCCGATTCGGAGAGACCGCGGCGTGCCACCAGGATCAGACTGAGGCTTTCTCGTACGAGGTTCTTGCCATAATCCCACTCCCAGCGTTCGAGAATGCGTTCATAGAGTTCGCCTGCGTTATGTGCGGCCAGGTAATATTCGATCCGATCACCCAAACGCTCGTTGTCACCGAACTGGCGCAGCTCATCCAGCAGCGCACGCAGGAAGAAAGGGTTTTCAGTTTGCGTTGACGATGCGATACGCGCGACTCGTTCGGCACTGAGGCGCCGGCTGAATTGGGCCAGAAATTTCGCAATCAGTTCCTCCCGTTCCGGCATCGTGAGCGGCTGCACGGTTAACTCCTGCCACTCTCGGCGCCGAGTGGCGTCAAGGCTGCGACCCGGCAGCGTGGAGAGGATCACGCGACAGGTGGGCGGAAATAAAGCAGGCAGCCAACCCAGTTCGACTGCAGCGACATCATCCTCAAGCTGGTCAAGCCCATCCAGGACCAGAACGATCTTCCCATTCGCGGAAGCTCGCATGAGCCAGAACGAGAACTCTTGTCGAAGCCGCTCCAACTCGGTCGGTACGTCTTCGGAAAATTGATTTGGATAGTGGCGTTGCAGTTCGAGCATTATCCGCCGCAACAAACGAGTCGGGTTCGCGCTGTCTGTCGTGCCACCGATGAAGTGAATGATAGCGAGGTGATCGGGATGTTGCCCTCGATAGCGAAGGAACCAATTCGCTAGCAGCGCGGACTTGCCAATTCCTGATTCACCCAGGACGACAAGCGGCGGGCAATCGCTCTCAGCGTGTTCATCCAGTCGATTAAAGTATTCCTGCCGGCCGATGTAGACCCGCGCTCGGCTCTGCGCGAAAGCCTCGTGATCCAAAGCATCACGATCAAGCGGGTCTGGTTCAGCTCCGGCTGGATAGAGAGTGTCGATCGACTCCGAGAAGTCTTTGAGCACCAACTCGCCAAGCGCCTTCGGATCAGCATAGTTCTCTCGTACCGGAAAGTGGTTGTGCCGGATGCGCTCTTTCAGTTTTTCTAGCCTCGCCGCGCTTTCCAGATCCTCGCTGGTGAAATCTGATCTCTGTTCGATTGAAACTTGATCCACATATTTCGGATCGCGAAAGTAGAAGAAGGCGTGGTTGGCCATCTCGGGGTTGTTAAGGACCCCGTGAAGAATCTCAAGCTCAGTAACCGATTTGCGCTCGCCCACGTGCTCGCGCAACCATGACTCGCGTTCAATCACTTCCGGAGGGACGCTGTCGGGAATCCAGCCATAGCGCTCGCCCAACAAGCCAATGAAGTAAGGACGGCAACGATGGATTTCTTCGAGGCAGAGCGGCAATACTTTTCCTTCCGCTTTCTCTTCATCGGTGATGCCCCAGCGCAAGTCAACTTCGCCCCAGGTGACGCCGCGTGATTCACAGAGCTTGCGCAGTTGCGGGAACGTGAACTTTACGAGGTAATCCCGCTCTGCCTGCATGTCACGGAAGGTTGATGAGATGAAAACGCGGATTACTCGTGCTTGATTGGGGTCTGGCATTAATGCTGTAACACTCCGGCAAGTCCCGCCGGTTTATTGCTATTTCCGAATCGTCTTGTCGGGCCTCACAAAAACGCAGACTGACAATACTACTGGACTCGCCCCAGGTGCAGTTCGTTCGGAGTTCTACATCTTACCATCGAACAGCGCGCTCACGGATTTGCCGACGTGAATGTTGCGGATTGTTTTAGCCAGCAACGGCGCGACAGAGAGAATGCGCATGTTCGGAAGGCGCTTTTCTCTGGGGATGGGGACAGTGTT
>JBGPNE010000109.1:0-7325 GCA_041487335.1 Pyrinomonadaceae bacterium | reverse complement strand
GCCCCCGCTACGGGATTGCCTCTGTTATCCGTCACCGAGCCCGTGATCGTCGCAAGTGTTCGTTTGCTTGCGTTTACTGTCGGCGTTTTAATACCAAGCACGGTCGAAAACACGACCAGGGTCACGACCAGGCCTAATGCTCTTCTCATTATCGCGAAACCTCCAAGCGCAAGCTCTCGAAAGGGAGCCGTTGAAGCAACCGATGGCATCTGCTTTAGTCTGCTCATGTTGGGAATTCATCTTTCTTCCCAACACACAAGCAAATCTGCCTGTGCGGAAAAGGCGAACTGGTTCAGGCTAGGAGACTTACCGGAAACCACTCAATAAGATGTCATTCTCCGCCAAGCCTTGAATCCGTGTCAAGCCAATCGCCCTTTTCCCGTTGGCTTTGCCGCCGGTTTTCGGGCGTGCTAGGATGCTAATCAGCACCCCAGCGCGGCTGCCGCGCTGGGGACCCCGCACTCCGGCCGTAGGGGCGATTTTCAGAATTTTTGGTTTAAGAAAAGCATGATAGACAACGTTCAATCGACAAAACTTCCCAACGGCATCTCAGTTTTGACAGAACACATGCCCCGTCTCAGGTCCGTGACGGCAGGAATCTGGGTGCGCCGCGGGTCACGGCATGAGTCGCGCGAGCTAAACGGAATCTGCCATTTTATCGAACATTCCGTTTTCAAAGGCACCCTACGACGTTCCGCCCGCGATATTGCGGTTGACTCTGACCGCCTCGGAGGGAATCTTGACGCATATACGACCCATGAGATGACTGGTTTCGCCATAAAGGTTGCGGACAACGGGCTGCCGCAAGCTTTCGATCTTCTCGCCGACATACTTTTGAACCCCCGTTTTGACCAGGAGGATTTAGAGCGCGAGCAAAAAGTTATCCTCGAAGAGATGAAGATGGTCGAGGACACGCCCGATGAACTTCTGGGAGAACTATTCAATGCCGCCTATTTCCCGGATCAGCCACTTGGCCGGCCGATCGAAGGCACGGAAGACACAGTATCTTCCTTCAATCACGATACCACTGCGGCCTTTCATGCGCGCGAGTTTTCACCTCCCAACCTTGTGATTGCCGCGGCCGGAAACGTGCAACACGCTCGCCTGGTCGAACTGGTCATGCGTGCTTTTGACAACTGCCGGTCAGGTAATGGCGCCGCTAGACCCGCACCCGAGCAGTCTCCTTCAGCAGCGGCTCCGATTCTGATTGAACAGAAGAAAGAACTCGAGCAAGCCCATCTGATCATAGCAGCGCCCTGGCCGACGGCCCGGAGCGACGAGCGTTACAGCGCGAGCCTGCTAGCGTCAATCGTCGGAGGCAGCACATCGAGTCGGCTGTGGCAACGGATACGCGAAGAACGCGGCCTCGCTTATTCGGTGGGCGCTGGTGGTAGCAGTTTCTCGGATGTTGGAGTCTTCACCATTTACGCCGGCACCTCTCCAGAACACATGGATGAGGTAGTTGACCTGTCGTTGGACGAGCTCCGTCGCATTGTGCAAGAAAGCGTCTCGGAAGAAGAGCTGAAGCTCGCCAAAGATCAGGCTACGTCATCAATTCTGTTGGGGCTCGAATCATCGAGCGCACGCGCCAGCGCGCTAGCACGACAGGAGATCATTCACGGGCGTCGTATTTCGCCCGATGAAGTTATTCGGCGAATCGAAGCAGTAAGTCCTGAAGACGTGCAGCACGTGGCGCGCACGTTTTTCACCACTGAGAGGCTTGCGCTCGGCGCTTTGGGAAATCTCAATGGCTTTAATGTAGATCGCGCGCGGCTCGAGATCTGAAACGAATTCAAAACAGACCTGTAGCCGATTCTCTTGTTAAGTGGTAAAGTCGCGGCTTGCTGTTCCTCTCTTAAACTAGTGTCAACGTCCCTAATATGAAACTTACCGTTCTCGGCAGCGGTTCAACTGGAAATACGGTTTTGATCGTTGCAGGAGAAACTCGCGTTCTTGTTGACGCCGGATTAAGCGCAAAAGAGATCGTACGCAGAATCGCGCTCGTTGGTGAGGATGTCTACCGACTCGATGGAGTACTGGTCACACACGAGCACGGTGATCACGCGGGCGGTCTGCGAGTGTTGCTGAGATCGGTTGACTGCCCGGTCTATCTCTCTCCAGAAACTCATGACGCGTACGTCAGTGAACGCTCCCTGAGCAACGAGGAGCCGAGGAAACGTGCTCGGGCGCTGCGTGACCGAGTGGAGCAGATCCAGTCGAGCAAGGATTTCCGCATCGGTGAAATTGATTTTCATCCCTTCACCATCCCGCACGACGCTGTGGATAATTTCGGGTTTACGGCAACTCACCAGGGCGTCAAGATCGCCACTCTTATGGATTTTGGCCACATCACCACTCTCATTAGGGAGCGACTTCGTGGCTGCGCGGCGATCGTCATTGAGTCGAACCATAGCAGAGACATGTTGAAAGCTTGCGATGTTTACCCATGGGAGTTGAAGCAGCGAATTCTCTCTCGCCTGGGCCACCTTTCTAACGAAGATGTGGCCGATTGGTTGTGCGACGGCTTTGATGGCGCTGCAAAATTCATCGTGCTAGCTCATCTTTCGCAGCGCGCAAACAATCCGTATCTCGCAAAAATTTCTGCCGAGGTTGCACTCCAGGAGCGTTCTCCATTATTCCACGCGGACACGCAGATCAGTCTTTCATTTCCGAAGGAGGCTACACCCTGGATCGAGGTATGAAGAAAGGATGAGAGAGGGATGAAGACGGAAGAATGAACTCCGTATCTCTGAAATCGAGGTCTTTTTGTTCCCTCCGACTCTTTGAATACCTGCTGATCCTGCTGCCTTCGCTAGCCGGCCTCGCTTGCGGCCTGAAGGTAGAACGGCGCAGTATTCCTCCTGAGATCGAAGCAGTGATTGGCACGGTCACCGATGATATCGCGGCGGAACGTTACGAAAAGGTTTACAGCGAAGCATCCGATCTGTGGAAGCAAGACTCAACGCTGGAACAGTCCACAGCAGTCTTCAAAACATTGGGAACAAAACTTGGGAAGCCGGAAAACCGTATCCTCAATTCTGCAACTGAGCAGCACAACTCAGGCGGGCTGCTTAAGGGGCATGCATACATCGTGACCTATCAAACGAAGTTTGAAAAAGGCGAAGGCATGGAGACGTTCACGCTTGTTGAGTATGATCACCAGTGGCTACTGGCAAGGTATTTTGTTAATTCGACGGCGCTTAAATAGTCAGAGGTCAGGAGTCGAGAGTAGAGAGTCACTCTAGACTCAAGACTCCAGACTCCAGACTCTCGCCTCTGTTTAGTCATGATCGAACGCTACACATTGCCCGAAATGGGCGCGCTCTGGTCTGAGCAGAACAAGTTTCAGAAATGGCTGGAAGTCGAGCTCGCCGTTTGCGAAGTTCATGCGGAGAGGGGCACAATTCCGCGGGCGGCGCTTGAAGAGATAAAGGCCCGCGCAAAGTTCTCCGTCAACCGAATTAATGAAATCGAGCAGACCACTAACCACGACCTAATCGCATTTACGACAAATCTCGCCGAATCCATAGGCGAGGCCTCGCGGTTTGTTCACTATGGCCTGACCTCTTCGGATGTTGTCGATACCGCAAACGCGCTACTGCTGCGAGACGCGTGCGTTCTTCTTCTCAAGAAAATCGATGCTCTAATGGTCGTTCTAAAGCGGCGCGCGTTTGAGTTCAAGAAGACTCCGCAGGTGGGTCGCACTCACGGTATTCATGCCGAGCCGACCTCTTTCGGCTTAACTTTCGTGCTATGGCACGACGAAATGCGGCGCAATCGAGAGCGCTTGGTGCACGCTGCTGATGCGGTAGCGGTTGGTAAGATCAGTGGCGCCGTGGGAACCTTCGCGCATCTCGACCCAGCAGTTGAGGAGAAGGTTTGCGCACGTCTGGGACTTAAGCCTGCGCCAGTTTCCACGCAGATTGTTCAGCGCGATCGTTATGCCGAGTATCTCAGCACCCTCGCCATCATTGCTTCATCGCTCGACAAATTTGCTCTGAATGTTCGCCACTGGCAGCGAACAGAAGTGCGTGAGGCCCAGGAGCGTTTCGCAGCCGGGCAAAAGGGTTCAAGCGCAATGCCTCACAAAAGAAACCCAATCATCTCCGAGCGCATTTGCGGCATGGCTCGCCTTGTCAGAGCAAATAGCCTCGTGGGTCTCGAGAACATTGCACTCTGGCACGAACGCGACATCTCCCATTCCTCAGCAGAGCGCGTTGTTCTGCCCGACTCGTCAATCGCGCTCGATTACATGCTCCAGAAAATGGCGGCGCTCGTTGACGGCCTCGTCATCTATCCTGATCGAATGCTGGAAAACTTGAATGCGACGCACGGCCTCATCTTCAGCGGCCAGCTGCTACTCGCGCTGACAAAGGCGGGTGTCTCGCGCGAAGCCGCTTACGAATGGGTGCAGCGCAATGCCATGAAGGTGTGGGATGAAGGAGGTGACTTCCACGCGCTCGTCGCCGCAGACAAAGATATTCAGGCGCATCTCGCGCGCGAGGAGATAGACCGCGTCTTTTCGCTCGATACTTACTTGCGCAACGTTGATGCGATCCTTGCGCGAGTCTTTGGTGGTCAGACCAGGGGCGATGAACAATAGCCGATGGGCCGCGAAACAATCGGCAATCGTCTATGGTCTATCGTCCATCTTACTTGTTGACGATGCCTTCGGCCATCTTGCCGATGATGGGCAGTTTGAACATTTGGCCCTGGTAGGCTTTGATGAGCAGCATTATCCAGGCGGCGAAAAAGCCGAGCCAGAAGAGCAATCGAATGGGCCAAAAAAGTAGAGACAAGATGCCGATGTCCATGAGCGCCAGCGTGATACTGATAAACATGAACACAATGGCGACGATGAACCAAGACGCGCCGAATAGGATTGCCTGCATAGCGTGAAAGCGAACGAAGCGGTTCTCCTTCTCGACCAGGAAAAAGACCAGGCCTGTCACGCACGTCAGCACGTAGGAGAGCAGAGCAGCGACGTTGGCATCAAGTCCCATGCTCGTCTTGCCGCCTGTTCCTCCCGGTCCGGTTGGGGGCGAATAATTCGGCGGCGGAGCGCCAGAAGGGTTGTTGTAGTCGTAGCCCGGTTGATTGGGCGGAGGATTTTGCATTATAAGTTCTCCTCTTTGCTAAAGTGTCAGCGCAAAGCTTTTGAACGCTTGAGGTTGCAAGAGCGCCGGACTGCCACGATCGCCACCGACTTTCTAAGGAATGTAAAACTCTAGCAGAAACGCGCCGTCCCAGGCGAGCGGCCCCATTTCGGTCTTCTCTAGCGGCTGCGATATTATGCCAATAGCTACGCATCACGCAATATTTTGCCTTAGTATATCCGGGGAGTACCAAAGTAAATGAAAGCCAAAGTCTACGTGAATCTCAAGCCCGGGGTTCTCGATCCGCAAGGCAAAGCAATCCAGCATTCAGTTGCATTGCTCGGCTTCACGGGTATTGCGGACATACGTCAGGGCAAGTATTTCGAGATCACGCTCGACAGTTCATTAGGCGAAGATCAGGCACGCGAATCGGTCGCCCGTATGGCACGTGAAGTATTGTCCAATCCTATCATTGAAGATTACCGCGTGGAGATTGAAGGGTGAAATTTGGCGTCATAGTTTTTCCCGGCTCGAATTGCGATCACGATGCATACCATGTGATCTCAAAACACGTCGGTCAGCCGGTAGACTTCATCTGGCATCGTGACACAGACCTAAGCACGTACGATGCAGTAATTATCCCCGGAGGCTTCTCTTATGGCGACTATCTACGTGCAGGAGCGCTCGCGCGTTTCTCGCCCGTGATGAATTCAGTGAAGCAGTTTGCCGACAGCGGCCGCTTTGTGCTGGGGATCTGCAATGGCTTTCAAATTCTTTGTGAAGCAGGACTATTGCCCGGAGCCTTGATACGTAATCGCGAGCTGCACTTCATCTGCGAGCATGTGTTTGTTCGCGTTGAAGCTTCCGACACCCCCTTTACAGACGAATTGAAGCCAGGCACCGTACTGCGGCTTCCTATAGCGCACGCTGAAGGAAATTATGTTTGTGACGATGCGACGCTAAATGAGCTCAGACACGCAGACCGGATTGTCTTCCGTTATTGCGACAAAGATGGCAACATCACCGAAGCGGCAAATCCAAATGGATCGCTCGATAACATTGCCGGCATCTGCAATCGCGAGCGCAACGTGCTCGGCCTGATGCCGCATCCTGAACGCGCCTGTGAAGACTTGCTCGGGTCGAGCGATGGACGCGACATCTTTCGTTCGCTCGCTGCCACGCTAGCGGCCGTGGCATGAACGGAAAAGGTCGAAGCAGTGTCGGGATGCTTAACCTCTTGATTTGAATGAATCGCTTCTTACCATTTGTACTTATCATTGCAGTCCTCGCCTTTGCGCTCGGCGCGGGCTGGTACCTGAAGCGTAAAGCGGTTGCGCCAATTGCTGCGGTGCCGAGCGCAAATGTCAGCGCATCACCTGCCGCCAAGCCTTCAGGTCCCATCGATCCTGGGGCCAATCCGCCACATGCGTTAGGTCCGCCGGATGCACCTGTGACGCTGGAAGAGTTTGGCGACTTTGAGTGCCCTCCCTGCGGCTTGCTCCATCCCGAATTAAAGATGATCGAAAGAGAGTATGGCTCGCGGATGCGAATAATCTTTCGCGAGTTTCCTCTTGTGCCAACGCATGCACACGCCCTGGCTGCTGCTCACGCCGCTGAAGCTGCGGGTCTGCAAGGGAAATTCTGGGAGATGCACGACATGCTTTACGAGAACCAGAAGGCCTGGCACGACGCGTTTGACGTTCGCTCGATTTTTGAAGGGTATGCAACCAGGATCGGATTGGATCTCGAGCGTTTCAAAAGAGACAATACAAATGAGATTGTCGAGCTGCGGATCTTCCTGGACGGAAAACGCGGACACTCCCTGGACGTAAAAGGTACTCCTACCGTTTTCCTCAATGGCCGCGAGGTGCCGTTTGACTCCTTAGCGATAGATAAATTCCGCGCACTGATAAATGCCGCACTCGCCAGCCCTCGCCCATGAGCACGAAGCCTAACACCTGGGAGGACGGGCATCCTTGCTCGCATTGAGCGCGAAGCGCATTTGGATAGATCCGCACATTACGGCGTGGTAGTCAGGCAGAAAGAAACAGAGAAGCCCGGTTCGGGTCGGCGAGCGGCGACGTTTTATGCCGTCGTGGCTTTGCTGTCGCTAGTGGGCCTGGCCGACTCTATTTATCTCACCATTGAACACCTCACGGGTCAGAGTGTCCGTTGCACCATAGTTGCGGGGTGCTCGGAAGTACTCAGCAGTTCTTACGCCACGGTTCG
>JBGPNE010000108.1:0-7395 GCA_041487335.1 Pyrinomonadaceae bacterium | reverse complement strand
TGAAATGAGCCGACAAGATTCTTTCCGAGCGACAGATTCACACCTGTTTTCCCACCCACCGACGAATCAATCTGAGCAAGTAGCGTAGTAGGAACCTGAACGAAAGCAATACCACGCAAGTAGACGGACGCAACAAACCCAGCCAAGTCACCGACGACGCCGCCCCCCAGAGCCACCACTGCATCAGTTCGCTCGAGTCCGGATTTACCGAGAAAGGCAAGCGTTTGCTCGGCAGTACCGAGAAATTTAAACCGCTCGCCGTCGCCTATTAGCCAGCGGCACACGAGGAAATCACTTGCGCTTAAACTTCGGATTGTTCGCCTGCCATAAAGGTCGAAGACTTTTTGATTTGAGATTATGGCAATGCGCCGTGTATGTCCGCCCAGGCAAGCGCGCGCTTCTTCACCAATGTTGTCCAAAATTCCGCGACTGATCTTTATCTCGTAGTCATGCTGGCGCGCCTTTGTGCGAACACGCAGTCGCTGCACCTGGTCAACACTCCTTCTCGTCGTATACGTCACCCTACGGCCGAGAGGGAGGTGCTTTCGAATTGCAACTGAAGGCCGGCTCGTTGGTAGATGACTGCTGCGACGCTTACAAATCGGTCAAACGCGCGAATTGTAGCACGCGAAACGAGCGTTACGGAGAATAGCGGAAAGTGGTCAGGAGCTTCACAGAAAAGCGAATGGGCGCGACATACGTGGGAGTGCGTCGCGCCCATCCATATTCGTGGTTACTGTCCTCACCCCAGCAACCACTTGAGACGGAGGATCCACCAACCGTCTCTTCTTGCCCCACAATATACATCGCAATGCTTATGCCGTGCAAGAGGCTTTCTGTCGAAACTGCGTGGAGTTGGATTTCCTTAGAATTCTGGCGGTTGAACGGACCGGAGACTGATCAATTTTGGACGACCGCCCGAAAACCCATGTAGTTTTTTCAAGGCCACCGTGTAGAAATTGCCTTTTGAACGGCGTCTAGAACGGCTTGAGTCCAAGGGTGTTCCCGATCTCCGCGGCGAGATCTTTTGCATATTTTTCGATCTCACGCTGATCCTTGCCCTCAATCATAACTCGCGCCAGCGGTTCAGTGCCCGAATAACGCAGGAGCAGTCTTCCGCGGTCGCCGAGCTTCGATTCGGTCTCCAGTATAAGACGCTGGATAGAATCGATATCCGAGAAGGGACGTTTCTCACTTACCCTGATGTTTATGAGTAGCTGAGGATAGCGCTCAAATCCATCAGTCAATTCGTCAAGTGTCTTGCCCTCTTCTTTCATCGCCCGGACCAGGCGGAGTGTTGTGATCATGCCATCGCCAGCCAGGCTCAGCCGCGGAAAGATAATGTGCCCCGACTGCTCTCCGCCAAGACTCGCACCTGAACTCAAGAGTTCATCCAGGACGTATTTGTCCCCAACATCCGCACGCCGGAGCCGCAAGCCGCGCGAACGCAATGCGATTTCTAGACCGATGTTGCTCATGACTGTGGCGACGACTAAACCGTGGCTCAACTCGTTGCGCCCTTGCAGATATTTGGCCAGTGCCCACAGCGTAGCATCTCCGTCGACAAATTGACCTTTTGCATCGACAAACAGCGAACGATCTGCGTCCCCATCAAAGGCGACACCGAGATCTGCGCCTTCTGTTACGACTTTTCCCTGGAGACCTTGAATGTGCAGTGATCCGCAGTCGCGGTTGATGTTTCGACCGTCAGGGTTATTGTTAATAGCAATAACCCGCGCGCCAAGCCGCTCAAACAGTGCCGGAGCCAGATCCGAAGCCGCCCCGTTTGCACAGTCGATCACTATCCTTAGATTGTTCAGCGAAAGTCCCTGGCCAACTTCAGCGGCAAGAAAATCTAAGTAGCGAGCTCTTAACCCGACTTCGTCGGCCTTGATAGCATGTTGATGCGGATCTTGAGCCTGCCGCGTTTCGGCTTCGGCAAGAATATCGGCTTCGATCAAACGTTCGGTTTTATCGCTAACCTTTCTCCCGGAAGGCGAGAAGATCTTGATACCATTATCCTGGTAGGGATTGTGAGATGCGCTGATTACTACTCCAGCATCGGCCGGAAGATCTCGCGCAAGAAAAGCAACTCCGGGCGTTGTAATTATTCCCGCCGATTTGCACTCCGCACCTGCTCGCGTCGCTCCCTCGATCAAAGCCTGCTCGAGCCAACTACCAGACTCACGCGTGTCACGCCCGCTAACGATTACTGGCTTGCGTCCCACGCCTGCTCTCAGGTGAACGGCGAGCGATGACCCGGCCCTGCGGATCGACTGAGCATCGAGCGGAAACTGACCAGCTTCGCCGCGCATACCATCAGTGCCAAAGAGCTTTTTCATCGGACAATTAGATGATTGAAGAATTCTGCCTACCGGGCAACGGAGAATTGTGAAGGCCGGATTGAAACTAGCTTAATCTGGTTTTGAATCGCGGATGGTAACTCTAAACGCGGCGTCGTTGCACCACTGTGTGAAAGATCGAGGACAAGTTTGACGTCCTCTTGACGCAATTGTGCGATGACAGATTCTGGACCAGACAGGGTTACGGTAGCAACACCTCGCTGTACGCCAGCGCCACTTGTTGTTCGCACGCTAAAACTCTTCTCTACTCTCCGCTCTCCGATCTCAATGGCGACATCGACAATTGCATCCACTACGTCAACTTTATGATCCGGAATGTCAATGGCGACATGGGAGGCCGTGAAGCTCGCTTTCTTGCCTTCAACGGAAATAGTTTCGGTCGGCGCCTTCTGTAGAGGATCAATGTGGCTACTCGGTCCGCGAACTGCAACTGCAGTTCGTAGCGGCTGAGTTCCGTAAACCTCATAGCCTTCTGCCGGCTTACCTTCCAGCCTGACCTCAACCTCGAGTTGACGTTCGACGCGGGGCTCAAGCCGAATGGGAATCGTACTCGGCTGAAAAGATTCAATCTTCACTCCTTCTGGAAGTTCAATGCGCACTCGGTCAGTCGAAAGTCGCACCACGCGTTCGCCTGCCCTGTTGGCGCTAACATCCACTGTAGCCACCAGGTTGAGCAAGCTAATGCTATTGAGTTTTGACCTACTGCCCGTCAGGAGCACATCGACACTTTTGGGCGGGTCATTGCTGATATCCAAATCATTCGGCCGGATGAAAGTGAGCTGGACTGCGGTGCGAATCGTTACCGGCTTGTTCTCGCCAGTGACTGCCACCCAGAGGACTAGCGTTATCGCTAGAGCAAGTAGCTTTAGGCTCCAGTCCTCGACAAATATTTTGCGCAACCCGCGTTCAATTGCGCTCGGCGGGCGAGGAATGCCGGTTGCCGAACTTTCATCTATGTCCTGAAAAGGCATAAGACTTCAGACTGACGCGACCTCTTCAGTTTCAGCTTCGGTTTCCACCAGTTTTTCCGGTTCTTTGTCTTGTTCGCGCTTCGCTGAAACCTCAAGTGCCAGAAAGATAGCGGCGCGCAGTTTAGGGGCATCGAGGCCGCGTTTTATTTGTCCGCGTTGAACGAAAGAGATCAGGCCTGTTTCCTCAGAAACTACTACAGCAACCGCGTCAGTATCTTCCGTCACACCGATTGCAGCGCGATGTCGCGTGCCGAGCTCCCGGGAGAGAAGCGGATTCAGAGTCAGGGGCAGAAAGCACGACGCTGCGGCGATTCGATGGCGGCGAACGACCACGGCCCCATCATGAAGAGGTGTCGCTGGATTGAAGATGCTAACCAGGAGATCGTAGCTCAGCTCAGCATCCAACTTCACTCCACCATCGGTCACATTATTCAGCCCGATGTTGCGTTCGATAATGATCAACGCTCCTGTCTTGGTTGAAGAAAGGGTCGTGGCGGCGAGCACGATTTCGTCATACACTCCTTCGCCAAACTGCCCGCGATAACTGCGCGTGAAAGGTATGCGAAACCGATTGCCAAAAGTCACCAGCGCCTGCCGGATCTCTGGCTGGAAAAGTACGATGATGCCAACGCCGATGTAGAGCAGACCACCTCGTAAGACGAACACAAGCGTGGCGAGATCTTGTTTTTCGGCTAACCAGTAAAGTAGGGCAAAAGCTGCGATCCCCGCAGCCATGGAAGCGGCTCGAGTTCCACGAACGAGCTTTAAAACTGCATACACAAGCAAGAAGACAAGAAAAACGTCCGCGATGTTGCGCGGCTCAGCAAGTCTTCCCAGATACTCCGTGTATGGCAGTAGTAATAGCATCCTTTTGTTTCAAGTCCTGGATTTGCGATTTGCGATTTAGAAGCAGCAATTTAGTTTTCCCAAACCGTAACCGAAAATCCTCATACCTCTGAGCCGATATGCCGTGGGACAAGTTCAGCCTGAGCGCGTTGGCTTTTTCGCGCAGTTTCTAAAAAGATCAATTCAACCTTGGGTTCAGCGCGTCTGATTAGATTCTCTATCTCTTCAATACTCTGTTCAATCTCTCCAGTCACAAGATCATCCCGCAATTTGAGATGCGCGTTAATCAAGATCTGTTTCGGCGCCAGATGCATTGTCAGAAGCTCGACGACCTTAACTATGTTTGGATGACTCTCAATCGCCTCCGTGATCGCCTTAATGCTGCTGGAGCTGGCCGATTCGCCCAGCAGCAGACCCCGAGAAGCCCGTGCCAGAATAAATGCCACAACTGCCAGAACCAGACCTATAAGTATCGAGGCAAGTCCGTCCCAATAGGCGCCCACACCGGGACCCGCGTGATGCTCGGTCAGATAGATACCGCCAGCCGCAATCACGATACCGAGCAGGGCCGCGGAGTCCTCAAGGAGTACTGTCTTCGCTGTCGGATCCTTCGACTCGCGAACATACGCAAGAAACGTCAACCCTTCCTCGTGCGCCTCTTTCATCTCCTGGTAAATCGCCAGACTTATTGAACCGGCTTCCAGCAGGAAAGAAATGCCAAGCACCACATAAGCCCACTTCAAATGTTCCGGAGCATGCGGGTGACGGAGCTTTGTCACGCCTTCGTAAACCGCGTAGGTTGCGCCTACCCCGAAAATGAAGATCGCGGCAATGAAAGACCAGAAGAAGCGCTCTTTTCCGTGGCCGAAAGGGTGCCTT
The DNA here is from genome assembly GCA_041487335.1 of Pyrinomonadaceae bacterium. Taxonomy (GTDB): domain Bacteria; phylum Acidobacteriota; class Blastocatellia; order Pyrinomonadales; family Pyrinomonadaceae; genus PSRF01. The sequence continues at coordinate 2,336 of JBGPNE010000108.1, read as the reverse complement.
TCAGAAGCCGGACGTCTGAAGAAACGCAATCCCAGGAGCAAAAAGATCTGATTAGCTGTATCAGCCACTGAGTGCAGCGCCTCGGCCATCATTCCCGAGGAGCCTGTAATGAACGCTGCCACCAGCTTCAGAATTGCGACCAACGCATTGGCAAAGAGCGCACCCAATACTGCCAGCATCAACGATTTCCTTCAGCTACGAAATGATAGCTCCGTATGGATTATCGCGAAAAAATAGGGTTGTGGCAATGGCGGTTCAACACCAACAGACGGCGGTTCAACAGACCTAGGCTCAACGCTGGTCAAGTTGGGAGACCGATTTGCAACGAAGGACTACGGCGGAGATTATGTATTCAGTTAAGCGGGACTGCGTTCACGGCGCCTTAGTCTTCCGCCCTGCAGAAAGCCGACGAGCTCACCATTGTTGTTGATAACTGCGAGTGAGCCAACACCGTTTCTCTTCATCAGCTCTCTAGCCCGATCTAGCGTCGTTGAAGGTTCCACAAAGAATCTTGGCCCAATAGGACGCATGACATCGCGCGCGTGCGTTGTATGCCAACGCTCGCGGGGGAGCGATTTCAGGTCCTCGAGCGCGAGTATTCCTTGAAGTTGTTGATTGAATGCTACGAGGAAGCTGGTCTGTCGATGAAGCGGGAGGATCTCATCGATTAGTGTGCTCACAGCCAGTTCCGGCGCAATAGTGACTGGAGGCGACATCACGTCACCTACTGTTACAAGCTTCGCACTTTGTGCGCTCCTGACAACCTTGGTGGCAGTATCCAAGAGAAAAAGCCCAACCAGAATTGACCACACACCCATGAAGTAAGGTCGCGAAGGCCTCCAATTTGGCGCAATCATGATGTAGACGCCAAACAAGATGATCATGCCTGCGATCAGCATGCCGCAGATTCCGGCCATTCGTGTAGCATGCGTGATGTTGCCGCTCTTTCGCCACAGGATGGCGCGGAGTACACGGCCTCCATCGAGCGGATAGCCAGGAAAGAGATTGAAGATGGCTAGCAGCAGATTGCCGGAGCCAATCAAGAAGAAGACACCGCCGGCAATCGGATATCGGCCCATCATTGCCAGCAGCATTGCAACGTAAGAAAAAACAGCAAAGAGAAAACTTGCTGCCGGTCCTGCGACCGCGATGCGAAATTCCGCACCGGGACTGTGGGGCTCATTTCGGAGCCGTGCCAGACCACCAAATGGATGCAGTAGTATTTCTTCAATCTCGATACCCTCTGCACGTCCCATCAGTGCGTGGGAAAGTTCGTGGCCAAATACCGACATAAACAGGCCCAGCGTCGTAATCATCCCAAGTATCCAGGCAGTAGCACTATCGACAGGCGGAAGTTGCACTTGACCCACCCTCATGCCCCCATGACCGAGGTTAGTTGCGATCAGCCACGCACTCAAAGCAAATACCACAAACCAGCGATAATCGATGCGCACAGGAATGCCATAGACACGAGCAACCGTGATTCGCCTTCTGTAAAAGTCAGCGATAGGCATAACCATTCAAACCGATACGCACTACAAAGATAGATCCGCTCGAGCCAGTGGATATACCCGTTAACTTTCGAAAGCAGTTGCTTCAGCCTCAAGCAGAGGATGTGGCTCGTTGCGCGCCACACGACGCAGCAGTAGTGGCTCATCGAACATCTGTGACAAACCGCGTACGATGGCAAACCGCGGGTCTTCAGCGACTCGAACAACGAGCCCTAACTCCTTCTGCAGATATTGATCCATTCCTTCAAACAGTGCTCCGCCGCCGGTTAGGATCACGCCACGATCATAAATGTCGCCAGCAACTTCAGGCGCAAGCTCAGAGAGAGTAGCACTTACCTCTTCAGCAATGCGGCGGATAATCGGTAGCGTTACGGCATAGACCTCAGCCGCCGTAACATCGACAGCGCCGGGGCTTCCGGTCTGGACGTCTCGCCCTCGCACGTTAATCTTTCGCTGTGGGTCTTTCGGCTCGACAGCAGAGCTTAGTTCCAGCTTTAGACGCTCTGCGGTCGGGCCTCCAATCGTGAGTCCACGATGGCGCCGCAACCGGTCCATGATCGCCGCATCAATATCGGAGCTACCAACCCTCTCGGCACGCGAGGCGATGAGCGAGCCATTCACAATTGCGGCGACATTTGTCGTGCCACCGCCAATATCGACTACAGCAGAGGCGTGGGGGTCGTTAATCGGAACGCCCGCTCCAATTGCCGCTGCCAAACCTTCCTCGACCATATAGACACGACCAATGTGAGCTTCTTCAGCCGCACTTAAAAGAGCGCGTTGTTCCACCTGTGTCACGCCCGATAGCACGCTCATGATCGCGCG
>JBGPNE010000107.1:0-7429 GCA_041487335.1 Pyrinomonadaceae bacterium | reverse complement strand
GTGAATTCCGAGTTATGGTGGGCTCAAGTTCCGAAGATGTCGATCTCATTGAGACGAGTTTCGAGGTTGTTGAGAGGTGAAGCAGTAAGCAGTGAGCAGTTGGCGGCCGGCTGAAAAATTCATACGCTGGCAAGCATATCAGGCCTGAGATTCTGCATTACAAGAAGATGGCGATGAGACTCCTCCTGGTCATAGCCGGTGTTCTGCTGATCCTGACAATTCTCTGGGACGCGTTTGAGACGATCATTCTGCCCAGGCGGGTCACCCGGCGAGTCCGTCTGGCCAGAGGATTCTATCGCTCCATTTGGACACCGTGGGCCCTGATTGCCAAACGCGTGCACAACCGCAAGCGGCGCGATGAGTATCTTGCTCTGTTCGGGCCACTTTCGCTGCTGATGCTCCTGACGATGTGGGCGGTGGGCTTGATTATCGGTTATGCGCTGGTACAGTGGTCCGTACACTCACCACTGAATGTTTCTGCCGAGAGCGTTAACCTTGGCACATACCTTTATCTGAGCGGTGTCACCTTCTTCACCTTGGGTTACGGCGACGTCACGGCCATGTCAGCGCTGGGAAGAGCGATCGAGGTTATGGAAGCGGCAACTGGCTTCGGTTTGCTCGCCGTAGTGATCGGCTATCTACCAGTGCTCTACCAATCCTTCTCGCGACGTGAAGTCAATATATCGCTGCTTGACGCACGCGCCGGGTCGCCATCCAGTGCGACAGAACTCTTGCGCCGCTACGGAGCGAATGGAAACCTCGACGAAATAGATCGCTTGTTGCACGATTGGGAACATTGGTCGGCCGAGTTACTCGAGAGCCATCTGTCCTATCCCGTACTCTGTTACTTTCGCTCACAGCACGACAACCAATCGTGGCTCGCAGCTCTCACGACCGTGCTGGATACGTGCGCTCTAGTCATGGTAGGAATTGATGGTGTTTCGGTCTGGCAGGCGCGCTTGACGTTCGCGATTGCGCGTCATGCAGTCGTCGATATTGCGCAAATTTTCAGAACCGCGCCGACCTCTGTCAGTTGTTGCGCAACGCGCCTTGCGCCTCAAGAACTATCTCGAGTACGAGGGATGCTCGCAGCTAATGGGACTCCGCTACTGGACGGAGAAGAGGCTGAAAGAAGACTGCTTGAATTGCGCCTGATGTACGAGCCTTATGTAGTCGCTCTTTCGGACTTCTTATTAATGACGCTGCCGCCATGGATCTTGCCGCCAGAGGCGGTCGACAACTGGAAGACGAGCGCGTGGGGACGGATCCAGTAAAAGAGACGGCGAGATGGAGAGACGCGGGGACGCGGGGACGCGGGGACCCTGGGGGTAGCGTAGCTCAAAGTCAGGAAGGTGGGTTTACCCCCGCGCTTTTGGCCACAGGGTTCTGGAATCTGTCCCAAAAACGCGTGTCGCGACGAGACCACAAGCCGTTATGAAACTTCACGGATATCTTGCAATTGTAATCGTTATGATAGCCGAAATCTTGCTCTTCTCAGGCAATGAACTCGTCGGTCATTGGTTTACGCCCCTACAAGCCTCGTAGTGGCCCAGTGTTTATGGACCGTGCCGGAGAGTTGTTTGCGAAGCTCCATACGAGCGAAGCGGTCTTTAGTCCATATGAAATGGGCTCGTGCTCTTGAGGACTCATGGTTCAATAAACATTTGGTTCTTGCAGGACCCGCGGCCGATAATTGGAAACTCCTCCGATAGCGAGTCTGGATCTCGAAAACATGAATAGCTTCGGGCGAAGCGCAGACGTGAAAAGACCGCTGGGGCTGCCTCTTCTTTTTCTCATCGCGCTATCGGTGATCGTGACTGGATCAATGATAGAAGAACAAAGCGCACAAGATTCCCGCTCTCCCATCAGACCAAGAGTTCGGGAGGTGGGAATCAAAGTCGGCATTTTGCCCACTGGACCCCTCAACTCGATTACCGACGTGGCCGGTGTAAGGGTGGGACATACGACAATCATTCGTGCGGAAAACATCCGTACCGGCGTGACAGCAATCCTTCCTCACAATGGAAATCTCTTTCGCGAGAAAGTACCCGGCGCCGTTTGGGTGGGCAATGGCTTCGGCAAGTTAATGGGCTCGACTCAAGTGAACGAGCTTGGGGAGATTGAAACTCCGATTCTCCTCACCTCTACGCTGAGCGTACCTCGCGTTGCTGACGCGCTCTTGGATTACATGTTGTCGCTGGCAGGTAATGAAGATGTTCAATCAGTCAACACGCTCGTCGCTGAAACCAATGATGGTTATCTCAACGACATTCGCGGACGTCACGTAACACGCGATGATGTTTTCGCCGCAATCAAGAATGCCAAAAGCGGGACTGTTGAGGAGGGAGCCGTCGGCGCGGGGACCGGTACTGTCGCATTTGGGTTCAAAGGCGGTATCGGCACTTCTTCGCGGAAGCTTCCAGACGCGCTCGGCAGTTATACCGTCGGCGTTCTCGTACAGACGAATTTCGGCGGAATTCTCACGATAAACGGAGCGCCAGTGGGACTCGAGCTTGGCCGCTATTACCTGAAGGAAGAGTTTGAGCGCAGCGGGGAACCAAAAAAGAGTGCCTCAGCCGGCCAATCACGACGAACAAAAGAGAACGACGCCGATGGCTCAGTCATTATCGTCATCGCCACTGACGCCCCCGTCGATGCCCGCAACCTGAGGCGAATGGCGGCGCGCGCCATGATGGGATTCGCCAGGACCGGTACGGCTGGCTCAAACGGCAGCGGAGATTACGCGATCGCTTTTTCCACATCTTCTGACGTGAGGATAAGAACGCTGCTCGGGCCTTCGGAGCGAAACGCGCGGCGCGTTCTCAAGTCGCTATCAAACGATGAAATGTCGCCGCTGTTTCTCGCAGTGATCGAGGCTACCGAAGAAGCAATCTACAATTCTCTATTTCGCGCCACCACGACAACGGGCCGCGGTCACACCGTCGAAGCCCTACCCATCGAGCGGACCATTGAAATCCTCCGCAAGCACGGGGCTCTGGGGCAATAGGACCACAGCTGGTGGTCTGGCCTGGCATCATATTTTTGCAACAGATTTGTAATTCACCGGGGTTGTCGGTCCACGCTCTGGTCTCTAACTGGATCATCATGTTGACACTTCATTGATGGCTGCATAGAATTCCAACTACAGGACCAAGACTATTGAGCCTACTCAGGAGGTTAAGCAGAGTGAAAACAACTATACGTGTCAATCGCAAGCGACCGGAATCGCTTACAAGACAGATCACGGACCAGCTCACGGCGCTGATCAACTCTGGAGCCATGGCCGCAGGCAGCTTCCTGCCAAGTGAACGCGAGCTCGCAAACCAGGTAAAGGTTGCGCGCAACGTGGTAAGAGGAGCCTACGAGAACCTCATGCGAGGAGGAAAGATTCAGAGTGAAGGTCGCAAAGGTCGAACCGTTCGCTCTGCAGGGGGAAGGAAGAAAGCAGGTGCAGCAAAAGGCACGAAGAAAACCGGAACTAAAGCACGCAAGAAATGAATTGCGATAGTGTGAGGTTTTAAGTCAAATCCCCGCTCGCCACTGCTAACAACCCCGACTTCATTCCGTGGCGATTGCGGCCTCGTCACCAAGTGCTAAGATTTCGCCTCTGATCGCATTACGTTCGGCGAGCAAGCGCACGAAGAATCGTCTTCTCATGAGGAAGAAAACCAGTGCGCGTAGCCCTCCAAGAAATTTGTCTAACTCTTCGAAAAACCGTATTGCGACGTATCCAGAAACGGGTAAGATCAGTAGCGCGGTTAAGACAAGAACCCAGCCGCCAACCTTGTAAGTTGCAACGCCAACAATCAGCCAGGTTACAGGAAAGAGCAGCATCGCGGAGATCAGCTTTATCGTCGAGATCACGTCTTCCGAGTCCTGCGAAAACCTGGTTGCAAGATAGCCGCCCAGACGATAGGCAGGATAATGGACTAGCGTCCCCAGCATTGCTGGCACGAGTAGGATAAGAAACAGAAGACAACGCGTTACTAGATGGCCGAATACATCAAGCGTCGAAGTTGGCGGCGAAAGGTTATCCGGGTCAACACCCGCTTGCTTCAATTCCTCCTCAAACCGACTCATGCGCACCTCGAGTTTTCGCAAACGGTCAGGCGCGCGAGACGCCAGGACCGTGTAGGCCTTAATGAAGCGTTGTTGTAGCTGTAGCTCTTCGGCGAGACTTTCCTCTTCGTCTTCTCCGGCTTCCGAAGAAAAGATCTTCTCCGCTCGCGTGATTGTTTGCAGCGCCTCCTGATGCTCGGCGTCGAGTATCACTTCGCGCAGGGCTCGCTCGATTCTGTTTGATAATTCCCGCACCGCTATGGTCGGCGGATTCTCGTTAAGCTCAAGTTTCACTGGTCTTACCGCAATTGGTCTTCCAAAATAGAGTAGAGCGGAACTGCGAAATGTGGTCTTGGAAGTATAGTAGAGACCTGCTGGAACAATTTTGAGATCGGCGACTTCGTCTGTTGACACGGCGCCGAGAGCAATCCGCGCCGCTCCCGTCTTGATTGGACGCAGCCCTGGCTCATCGTGCGAAACTCCTTCCGGACAAATACCAATCGTTCCACCTTTAGCGAGTAACTTCCGAGCGGCTGCAAATGTCTCGCGATTCCTGGAAACGTCTTCACCTTCATCCTGGCGGCGATAGACTGGAAGCGAATCCAGCGCGCGCACAAAGAAACTGAGCACAGGCGTCCTGAACAGCGGCGCCTTTGCCAGAAATGAGACTCGGCGTGGCGCGAGACACAGCAGGAACGCGGGATCCACCAGAGCGTTTGGATGATTGAGTACGAAGATAACCGGACTCTTCCGCGGCACGTTTTCCAGGCCCGCCACCTCAACGCGCCGAAAGTAGACGCGCAGGGCGAATTGCAGCAGAGCGACGATGATCCGGCGGGTCATTTAGGGCCTATTCTCCGCGGTTTCTGGGCCGAATAATGATACAATAGCCGTGCTTTCCCACAAATCTTGCTAAACACTCTGAGAGGATATATGAAGCGCTTCGTCATCCCGATTTCTATTCTTGTGCTTGTGGTCGCCTCAACTGTCTTTGCGCAAGAGAGCCGTCGTTTCACTATTGAAGAGCTGTTGAAGGTGCGCCGCGTCAGCGACCCTCAGGTCTCAGCGAAAGGCAATCTCGTCGCTTACACAATCACCGACATTAACAAGGACGCGAATAGGGGTGTGGCGCAGATGTACGTAGTGCCAATCGGCGGCGGTGAACCGCGCCAGTTGACAAACGACGAGCACTCGTCTACCTCGCCGCGCTGGTCGCGAGACGGCACGAAGCTGGCCTTCGTCTCCGCTCGGGATGGCGCGGATCAGATTTGGATTATGGATGCCTCTGGTGGTGCGCCGAAGAAGATCACAGGCATTTCCACCGGTGCCACGGAACCCGTCTGGTCACCTGACGGAAAATGGCTAGCCTTCGCATCCGACGTTTACCCCGAATGCTCGGACGATGCATGCAACAAGCAGCGCGCCGAGCGGGCTGCGCAGAGCAAGGTGAAAGCGCATCTCGTGGATCGCCTACTATACCGCCACTGGAAAACCTGGAAGGACGGAACGCGCACCCACGTGTTTGTTGTTTTGTCGGACGGGGGTGAAGCGCGCGATCTGACGCCCGGAGACTATGACGCGCCTCCATTCAGCCTTGGTGGACCAACTGACTATGCCTTCTCTCCAGATTCGCAAGAGCTGGCTTTTGTCAGCAACCACGACAAGGTGGAGGCGACCTCAACGAACGCGGACGTTTTCATCGTTCCAGTCACGGGCGGCACAGCAAAGAACATTACTTCCGCTAACCATGCTTATGATGGCTCGCCGCAATACTCGCCCGATGGCCGTTTCATTGCTTATCGCGCGCAGGTGCGGCCGGGTTTCGAGGCCGATCGCTTCCGTCTGATGCTCTTCGATCGCAAAACGAATCAGGCTAAATCGCTGACGGAAAGTCTCGATTCATGGGTAGACGAGTTCACCTTTGCTTCCGACGGCCAGTCAATCTACTTAGCGGCGGAGGAGCGCGGCGAGGAACCCGTCTATTCAGTTTCGCTGAGCGGTGGCCCTATCAGAAAGGTCATAGCCCAAGGCTTCAACGGCGACCTGCATGTAACTTCCGATGGCAAGGCGCTGGTGTTCTCGCGCAGCAGCGTGACCAAACCGGCGGAGATTTATCGCGCAAATGCAGACGGCAGCGGCGTCACCGCACTGACCACCACAAATGATGCTTTCATCGCTTCGTTCAACCTCAGACCGGCCGAAGCAGTAACCTGGACCGGCGCAGCAGCTACTAAAGTCAGTGGCTGGATCATCAAGCCCTCAGACTTCACGCCTGACAAAAAGTGGCCGCTGCTCGTTCTGATTCACGGTGGACCACAGGGCGCCTGGAACGACAACTGGGGTTATCGTTGGAACCCGCAGGTGTTTGCCAACGCGGGGTATGTCGTATTCACGCCGAACCCGCGTGGCTCAACCGGCTATGGACAACAGTTTCTCGAGGAGATCTCAGGTGACTGGGGTGGCAAGGTCTTTGTCGACATCAAGAACGGTGTGGCCCATATGACTACGCTTCCTTATGTTGACAAAAATCGCATCGGCGCGGCGGGTGCTAGCTACGGCGGTTACATGATCGACTGGATCGAGGGTCACAATGACGATCCGCGATTTCAGTACAAAGTGCTCGTATCACATGACGGCGTCTACAATTTGACGAGCATGTACGGAGCTACCGAAGAACTTTGGTTCGCGGATTGGGAATTCAAAGGTACACCGTGGACCAATCCGGCCATGTATCAGCGCTGGTCGCCAAGCAATTTCGTGCAGAAGTTCAAGACGCCAATACTGATCATCCACGGTGAACTCGATTATCGCGTGCCCTTGGAGGAAGGGCTGCAACTGTTCACCGCGGTGCAGCGCATGGGCGTCGACTCAAAGCTGCTCGTCTTTCCGGACGAAGGTCACTGGGTTCTGAAACCTCAGAATTCCGAGCTCTGGTATCACACAGTGATTGAGTGGTTTGACAAGCATTTGAAGTGATGAATTTCGACGCCCAGCCGACAAAGGGCCGACTCCGAGGATGACTTTGCGTAAAGGCTTTGCTTTTTCACGAGGTTGATCTTCACAATGGGAGGGGTCAGGCCTCAAACTAGAGAGCGCCGATTGAGCATGTAGAACGTGCATTGATTAGAAGCTATACTTGGTGGCACAGAGAGGTTTTCAATATGACGATCGAACAAGTCGAAGCCGAAGCCCTCAAACTCGGCGCGCGCGCTCGCGCAAAACTTGCAGAGACCCTCCTACGGAGCCTGGAGGATCTCTCTGAAGAGGAGATCGAGCGCTTGTGGGCGCAGGAATCCCTTCGTCGAGACGATGAACTTGAGGCCGGAACTGCAACGGCTCGTGATGCGGAAGAAGTGTTCCGCGACGCACG
>JBGPNE010000106.1:0-7443 GCA_041487335.1 Pyrinomonadaceae bacterium | reverse complement strand
GGTTGACGTTTCCAGGGGGTTGCTGAAAAAGTGGTGAACATCAAGTAGGAGCAGTAAAGCGATCCACCAAATCACACGAAATGACTCGAATTAATTCGTCCATTTCGTGCTGCTTCGTGTGGTTTCGTGGATCGTGTTTGTTTTTCAACATTTCTGCCAGGAGGGCCGGAAACATAGGTCCGGCCCTGAATGAAGTCGTCGGCGAATTCCACCTGCGAGTCTCAAGCATAGCTAGCGATGCAGGCTGTGCCAATCTGTGGTTACTCGGGAGACGGAGAGGCGCTCGCCTGGCTATTGAAGGCATTAATAAAGCTTTTACACGCGGAGTATTGCCTGCACGGCTGTAATTGCCATCAATGCTATTCGCGTTCGCAGTGAAGCTGGCGCTGAATTGCGGTTCGGTCAACATCCGCAACGGCTCTGTAAATGTCAACCGCGCTAGTTCAGGCCTCGAGACAGCAGCTCCGCTCAGTCTGGCGGTCGGCATTATCCCCGGACTGGTAACCGTCAGCACAAGTTGCGGTCTATTGCTGGTCGCCTCTTTTGAATTGAAGATTGCATAAGGAGTGCTCGTTAGCGGGTTCTTCAAGGCGATGCTCACGACATTGCGCCCTGCGCTCTTCTCCGACTTGATAAACGCGGTGATGTCCCACTCGTAAACGCGGCCCACGTTATTCGTAACGGTCACTGTAGCCAGTGCAGTCGTTCCCGCTGCTGGCTTGTTATTCCAGGTGATGCCGGTCTCAGTCCAGGTCGTACCCGACACTGAATAGGCGGCGGTTGGTATGTTCGTGCTGGTATTGTCTTTCAACTGTCCATAAAGTCGGAGCTTTGCATTGCTGATACTGCCAGCGCCCAGGCTGCTGAGATCAAATTTCAAATACGACTCGAGCTTGGAAAGCCTTGCCCGTAGTTGCGTGGAAGTGCCGAAGTTAATCGCGCCATCCCCGGATTTCACGTAAGCATCGGCCTGAGGCGCAAGAGTCGTTTGCGTTGGCGTAGGAGCCGGAGTGGGCGTCGGCGAAGGAGTAGGCGTCGGTGTGGGAATAGGTGGGGGAGTCGGAGTAGGGGTTGGACTGTTAATCAGGAAACTCTTGGTATTTGAGGTAGCGACATTGAGTGCTGGATTGACCACCGTAACATCAGCAGAGCCGGGCGCGGCGATATCGGTATCAAAAATATCGGCGGTCAGCTGAGTGGCGCTGACGGAGGTCGTATTTCTTGGAGCATTGTTCCATTGCACCTGTGAGGCGTTGACAAAGCCCGAGCCATTGACTGTCAGAGTAAATGCAGCTCCTCCCGCTGTTGCGCTTGCCGGTGAAAGACTGCTAATCGTCAGCCCGGAAGTTTGGGCAGGCTGTAGATCTATGACGTTGGAAAGAATCTGGCCGTTGATGCTGCCCGCCGCGATCAGATCGGTGCTTGAGTTGAGATTCTGTTTAGTCGAGGTCGAGTTATTGGCCTTCACATCTATGAAGACACAGGCGGGACCAAATAAAGGATTGTCCATGCTGGTGTGAGAGAACATGGACTTGTCGATGTGCGAGTCCACGTAAACCACATAGACTTCGTTGTTCTCTGTGTCCAGCAGCAAGCTGGGACGGGTTGGCTCGGCGCTGGGATCTGGATTGACGAGCACTCCCGGCGCCCAGACTCCCGCCGTGCTCCGCACATAGAGGTGTAGATTGCCATTTCCCGTGCCATTGGCATTAAGGTTGCTATCCTTGGCGACGAGAAAGATCCGCCCATCAGGAGCAGCTTTAATATTCATGTGGTCGTCGGCCACACCGCCGGGACTGAACTTACAGCAATCTATGAGCTCCTTTCCGCTCCAGGTAGTTTCCGCGTCTCCATCAATATGGTAACGGAAACCATCTTCGCCTACTGCCTGATTGGACCAGGCGACTCCGATCTTGTTGCCGCCGAATGCAACGATGGCGGCAATCTCTGAAGAGGGGATGCCACTCGCGAGAGCAAAGCCGGCCGTATTCCACACGGTGTGATCTGCGCTGGTGGACCAGATCGCACGGGTCAGACCCGATCCAGTATATGCTGCCCACAGCTTGCCGTTGCTATCTTGAGCAAAGGTGATGGCGCTGGCACTGGAAAGAGATAGATTGACTGGGAAACCAGAGAGCTTACTGTAGGTTTGTGTGGCTGAGCTGTAAGTGTACTTGTAGAGGGTTGCCTGTGAACTGCTCTTATAGATGAGAATAAATAGATTGCTGCCGTTCCACAGTGTATCAGGCCTGCCGTCAGAACTGTCAATCAGCGCGCCCTTGGTGAAGCCAGTACCTGATCGCTTGTAGAAGTAAAGCCCACTATTCGAGAAGGCGCCCCACCACACGCCATCAATGATCCACATCTGTGATTTGACGGTGTTGAGCTCGGTGCTGCCGCTCATTGAACTCGGAGCCGGCAGCGTGGGACATTGCTCAGCAACCGCTGGCACGGCGAAAGAGAGAGCATCACGCTGAGTGAGCGAGGTGACCCTGGCCGCCGGACCAGGCCAGTTCGGCTGGCTTGCTGAGTGGGCCGACTGTATTGCCCAGACAGTAAGCCAGGCCGCAGCCACAGCACAGATAATATTTCGACCATGTGTGATCATTTTGGGGGAGCAAGACATGATAGTTCTCCTTGGTTGAGGAGGGCGTTGCTATCGTGAAAGACGCGTTGGTATGGCTAGTAAACGACGGGAAGCGCGCTTCACGGCTTTAGCTGGATGTGGCTCTGAGCCAAGGCCTAAGGACTTGGCCGTATTATTGCTGCGGCTCAATTATTGCGGCCGCCCGTCTATCAAACTCCGTCGACGTGACAAGCAATCCTTTAAAACCGTGTTTGTGAGGTCGCTCATATATCACCAGGCTGGCCAGTAAAGCAATCCTCCCTTCGGGGGATACACGGCGGCTTTTAGCAGCAACCAAAGAAATAGTTTATGGAAACCTCAGCGAACGAACGATACGTAACGGCTGTCGGTTCGGCTCCAAATCTTTCCAGGTGCGTCAGGAAGGCCAAATCGGTTGGCACGCTACCTAAACCGCCAACGGCAGCTCTTCGAGGCCACGGACGATCAGGCTCTTGCGCCAGCGCAATGAGGCCGGCTCTGTCGCCAGACGTAAATTGGGAAAGCGGCGGAATAGTGTCGTTAACGCAATCTGCCCTTCCAAACGCGCCAGCGGGGCGCCAAGGCAGAAGTGCACTCCCTGGCCAAGAGCCACGTGACGGTTTGGCTCGCGCGTAATGTCAAAGGTGTCCGGATCAGGGAACTGTGATTCATCGTGGTTGGCCGAGCCGAGCACGGCGATTACCACATCGCCCTGTTGGATAGTCGTCGAGTCTACGCGAATGTCCTCACGCGCAAACCGCTGCGAGGCCATATCCAAGGGGCTGGTGTAGCGCAGGAGTTCTTCGATTGCTGAGTCGGCGAGTGCTGGATTCTGTTGGAGCAGCTCCCGTTGCTCTGGATGCTGGATCAGTGCGAGTGCGCCATTGCCAATCAGATTCACTGTTGTTTCGTAACCCGCAACGAGGAGCAAGACAATCATCGCCACCAGTTCCGCTTCACTCAGTTTATCGCCTGCCTCCTCGGCCTGGACCAGCGCCGTAATCAAGTCGTCACGCGGATCTCGGCGGCGCTCCGCGATCAGCTTGCGCAAGCGACGCATGAGCAGTCTTTGATCGGGCAGCGAACGTAAGACGCCGATCAGCGATGAGGCTGCAATACTGCTGCGGGATAACGAGTGGAAGCGGCTACGGTCCCGCGTGGGAATGCCCAGCAACTCGGCGATAATGGTGAGCGGCAACGGCAGCGCGTAGCGACGCATAAGTTCCATACGGCCGCCCGTCGTCAGGTCGGTCAGCAGTTCATCACAGACGCTTTGAATGCGTTCGCGCAGGCGCTCGACAAGGCTCGGTGTGAACGCCTTGTGGACCAGCGTGCGCAAGCGCGTGTGGTCTGGCGCGTCTTTGTTCAGCATGTGGCGCGTGACGGGCCCGGAGACCGTATGCAACCAGCGCGTGCGAGGGAGCCAGTCTTTCGTGAACCGCTCGTCCCTTAGCACCATCAGCACATCGTCGTAACGGGTGACGAGCCAGGTGGGCTGCCCAAGGAGCTTAGTGCGGCAGACGGGAGCTTCGGCGCGCAAACGAGCGTAGAAGGGATAAGGGTTTGCCTTGAATTGTGGCCGAGCAAGGTCCCGGACTTTGATGTGATTCATGGGGGAGAGCACTTACGGTTTTTCACCACAGCACAGAGGTTGCACATTGCTAATTTTGAATTCGAGAAAACAGCTCGTCAACCTGGATCGCGATCTGCGACCGTCGCCTGAATCAGATCAAGCAGTTCGCTTACCACGTCGTCGGGCAGCTCGTCGTGCGTCAGACTCTCACAGAGGGCCGTTAGATCGATCACTCTGACCACATGCGGCCAATCCTCCGGCAGCTTGCCGCCATGCTCCACGAAGCCGCGTGAAAAGTGGGGCTCGCGCAGCGGCCGGGCTGCTCGCTCATAGCGCAGGAAGTGGCCCACGTCGAGCAGAGGCGAACCCGAGAAAGCAAACTCCCAATCAAGCACAGCCGCGACCACCCACTTACCTTCACACGACCGCACCAGGATGTTGCGAGAGCCAAAGTCGCTGTGGACCAGGTTGCGCTCATCATCAAGCTGCGGCAGCCGCGGCGCCCACGACCAGACGAAGTCGTGCAGGCGGCTTGCGAGCGCAGCGCCGGTGCGACGCTCAAGATTTGCAGAAGCAAGAAACGTGTCGAGGATGCGTGGAATCGGATCGGGGCCTTCGACGTAGGGAGCGCCAACCTCCAGCCCGCCGGAAGTCCGGCCAGCAGAAAGCCGCCCGGGTTTTGAGAATTCGTAATGTCCAATCGCTGCGAGAGTCTGCCCAACGGAAGATGAAGCCTGTTGAATCGCCTGCACGTCGTTAGGTTTCTTTAGCTGCTGAAATGTGAGGCCGTTGACATGCTCGAATAAAGCGAACGGACCAACGCTATCCCTACCTTCAGGCTCTGCATGAAAGACTTCTGGAACCGGCACAGTCTGGCGCACGAGACGAAGTAGCTCTACTTCCCTTTTGCAGGCAGCCGGGTCGCGCTGGTATAGCCGTAGCACCACAGGCTCGTGACGCGACTCGAAACTTACTTTGAGGTTGGCATTACACAATCCGCCGGAAAGGACACGGAAACCCACTACATGCCGGCGCGGGAAGGCCATGGCGCTGAGACGGCGCACATCCTCAAGCGTTAGTGGAACGATAGGCTGGGGACGAGTCGACTCGGGGGCCAGCATCGACCTGATTGTGGCATTAGTCATCGCCCTAGCCTACGCACTTTATTCCTGTTAACGGTATCTGCTCGAATTTCTCGGTTTGGCGGTTGGCTCGCCAGGCGTGGCGCACGCGTGTGTAGTACATAGACACCTGTAAGAACCTAGCTGTGCCGAGAATATAAATCAATGATCCTTTCAATAGCCCGGCGGCAGACGGCGCAAAAGTGGTCCGTGCGCGAGAACATGATGCAGTCCACTTGAGGTCGATAATAGCCTCGGGACTCATACAGCGCGCCCTCGAAAGCGCCGACCGCACGGGCGTACTTCTCGCGCGCGAACATCGCGCGTTCGTGCTCCAGCTCTTCGCTGAAGAGTGCCTCCATCTCAGCTTCGGGGCGCTTCTCTTTACGGAGTTGCGCTCTGCGCTTTTGAATCTCACGCGAGTAACTTTCGAAAGCCTCCTTATCCCAGGGAGTAGGGATCGGTGTGTCAGGCGGAACGAGGTCGAACCACTTGAGACTTGACTGCTCCCTAACGGTCGCGGTACCAGCGTTCGCGCCTGGAGCTCTCATTGCAGGCGAGACGCCTGCGCTCCCGGCGTTCACGCCTGCGCTCCCAGCAAGCGCGGTGACGTTTGGCTCCCAAGGCTCCAGGCGATTAGGCGCGGGCGCGTAAGCGACAGGCGAAGTGTAATATTCGTCGGCCAGGCCCGCGAACTGATGGCCAAACTCGTGGACGAAAACGTAGTTGGCCCAGGCGCTATCCACCGCCACGGTGCTGTAGAGGTTGAAAATCCCGCCGCCGCCGTAGGTGCGATTGTTAGCGAGAATCTCGATGAATTCGTAAGGGGCGAACGCCGCCGTTTTGCGGACGGCACGGTTGTCGAAAGTCAGCACATACCTTTCGGAGCCGAAGGCATCGTAAGTAGCCCCCAGAGGCGAGTCGTGATAGACACCCGTCGATGGCCGCGAGATGCCAGACTCTGCGGCAGACGGGCAAAGCGCCCAAACGTTGAAATCCTGACGGCGTTCTTTGAAAGGTGAGGTCGCGAAGAGCGCCTCCGTGAGCCGGCGCGCGTCCGTCTCAAACTTCTTCGACTCACGAGCCGTGTAGCCGTCGCCGAGGATGAGAAAATCGACCTTCGCCGCCGGGTCGCCCATTTTTTGAATCGTGATTAAAGGCGCAGGCGCGGGAGTTTTCGACCGGTCGATAAACCGGTCTTTCGGGTCGACGATGGTGGACCACACTTCGCGGAAAGAATTCTTCGCATCGCGCTTTTTCAGCACAACCTCGACCGGAGATTCGGGGGCCGGAAACCGCAGAGACTCGTGGAAGGTGCGCATCATCACCCTGGCCTCGTCCGTCGTCTCCCACTCGCCGAAGATGGAAGCGAACCCGCGCGAGTAAAGAACGCGCTTGTTCTTCGGATCTCTAACCTCGAACAGATACTTGCCGAGATTGGTGTCGTCGATGGCCTTACGCAGGTCGCCCGGCCAGGGGAGCGGCTCGATGACGACTCGATCAACGCTGAACAGTTCCTGCGCGGAGTTGCCGGTGTGGTAATAGTCCAGCCGCATCGTGGACGGCGCGGCCAGGGTTCCGATGGCGGAAGCGGCCAGCAGGAAAAGAAAGACGGGAAGTCTCAACGCCGAGAAAATGTTTTTCGTCATGCGGAGGATTGTACTTTAGAAGATTTTCGTTTGTCCCGGTTTCATAAACTGCACTCGCTTGCCTTTTTCAATTGCCGCACGCACTTCTGTCTCAGTTGATAAGACTGGCAAACAAGCGTAGTGCATAGCGCTATCGCCAGCGCGACAAACATCAACATCGGTGTTTTCAGTGAATTCATCCATCACCTCCGAGATTGAAATGGCGCGATTCTAAAGCATCAACGCAGGATTGCGGAAATCTGCCTATATCCGTCGACTTAGGTGGTCGCTTGGTACACTCCGTGCGAAGGCCAGGCGTGAACGCGAGAGTGCGGCACTGGTGGAGTTTGTCACGACGGCAGCGGAGTCACTCAACTACAGAACCGAGGAACGGACCGGGGTCCCCAGCCGGGCAGCCCGGCTGGGGTGGTGGTAGCGACCGGGTCCAAGTCGCGCGACCACTCGACCGCAAAATGACTGGATTTCAGATCGCTCGAGTGAGAAAGCTACCAGACC
>JBGPNE010000105.1:0-7491 GCA_041487335.1 Pyrinomonadaceae bacterium | reverse complement strand
TCCAGCCGGATGCCGAAGTTACCATGGAAATGAATCCCGGAACCGTGACGCCTGAGGTGCTCAGGGACTTTCGCCACCTTGGCATCAAGCGTGCGAGTTTTGGCGCGCAGACGTTCGACGATCGGGAACTCGCTCGTTTGGGTCGCTCGCACACCGCGGCAGACACACGGCAAACGTTTCGTTATTTGCGTGAGTCAGGATTCGACAACATTAGTTTCGATCTGATAGCCGGACTGCCGGGACAGACCATTGCAGCGTGGAATCGAAATCTCGATGAAACACTCCGGCTAAGGCCAGAGCATCTTTCGTTCTATCTCCTCGAGGTTCACGAAGGCACACCGTTGGCCGAGCACATCAGACGAGGCAGGCAACCCGGGCCTGACGATGATCTCGCTGCCAAGATGTACGAATTGGTGCTCGACCGCGCCTGCAGCGTGGGATACGAGCATTACGAGATTTCAAATTTGTGTTTACCGGGATTTGCATCGCTACACAACTCGAAATACTGGACAGGCGCGCCTTACTATGGCTTTGGTTGTTCAGCGCATTCTTACGATGGCAAGTTTCGACGCTGGTCCAATGAACGCGATGTGGCTGGCTATGCGGAGTTTTGTGAGGCAGGCCGGTCGCCGATCGTCGAGTGCTTGACTCTGACTAAAGATGAAGCGCGCGCCGAAGCCGTGTTTCTTGGCTTGCGTATGATGAGAGGAATTAGTGCCGAGCACTATCAGGAGCTGTTCGGGGCTGACCTGCGGGAACAGCACGAGCAGGACTTAACGCGTTTTCGTGAGGCGGGATTAATTGAGTTTGACGGTGACCTGATAAAGCTGACGCGTTCCGGCGCCCTGCTCTCAAACGAGGTGTTTGCGGCTTTTGTCTGAAAGGCAGCAGGCAGCAGTCAGCAATCAGCAAATCAGCGAAAGCGAAAGTGAAAAAACATAAAGAGCACCAGCATCGAGAGCGAAGGACAAAGACCAAAGACCAAAAACCAAGGACCAACGCATGTCTCGTCCTCTAATCATCGCTATTGACGGTCCTTCAGGCGCTGGCAAGTCAACGCTTTGCCGGATGCTGGCGCGCGCTTTGAACTTGTTTTATATCGATACTGGGTCAATGTATCGCGCAGTGGCGCTGGCGGTGATGGAGTCGAGTGTAAGCGCAAACGACGATATTGCAGTGGGCTCGCTGGCGGCGCGAACCGACATCAAACTGGAAGGCGATCCTGATTCGCTAAAGGTTATACTCGAAGGCCGCGACGTAACCGAGCAGATCCGTAGCGAGGAAGTAACTCACATGTCGTCGATCATTTCGACCATTCCCGAAGTACGACGTGCTATGGTCTCGCGTCAGCGCGAGATGGGAAAGCGAGGCGCGGTGCTAAACGGCCGAGATATCGGCACAGTTGTTTTCCCTGACGCTGACGTAAAGTTTTTTCTTACTGCCTCGACCGAGGAACGTGCGCAACGACGTTTTAGTGAAGAACGCGCGCAGCATTCGGAGGTAGATTTTAAGTCTACGCTCGCTGACATGCGCGAAAGGGACCGGCGCGATTCAACCCGTGCCGATTCACCGCTAAAACCCGCGGATGATGCAATCATTATCGACTCAACCGGACTATCCATCAACCAAGTGTTTGAAGAGATGATGGGTCAAGTGCGGAGGAAGAGAGGGAACGCAGTGACTCGGGGGCGGGGGCGGTGACGCGGAGAAGCGGGGACGCGGTGACAAGGAGACTCGGGGACGCGGGGACGCGGGGTAAGGCGATCCAATGAACTGGACAAGGTTCTCATTCAAACCACCACCCCAGCCGGGCTGCCCGGCTGGGGACCCCGGATCTGAGCCGGTCTGGATTCTGGTGTTCTCGCTCGGGCCGGCCGCCTTGGGCTTGCTCGTCATTTGGATTTTGCAGCTTCTGCGCTAGTTCACGACAAGCCGGTTGGCGCACCAACACCGAAGCTTTCTGAAATCGCAAATCGGCAATCGCAAATCTAAAATCGCCCACATGTTCACTGGCATCATTGAAGAACTCGGTCGCGTGCGTCGCGTAGAGCGGCGTGGCGAAGATGCGCGCATTGTGATTGAAGCACACACTGTAACCGAAGGCTCGAAGGAGGGTGATTCAATTGCCGTCAATGGCGTCTGCTTGACGGCGCTCGATGTCCGGAAGGATTCCTTCGCGGCTGATTGCTCGCGCGAGACGCTCGAACGCTCCACGCTGGGACGACTCAACCCTGGCGCGCCGGTAAATCTCGAACGCGCCGTTACCCCCGCAACGCGTCTGGGCGGCCACATCGTTCAGGGTCATGTTGACGCGCGCGGAAGGTTTTTGAGTGCGACAGACCACGTCGGCTCATGGACTGTGCGCATTGCGTATCCACCGGAGATTGCCCGTTATCTCGTCTTCAAAGGGTCAATAGCGGTCGAAGGCATCAGCCTCACAATTGCGGAACTTACGGAAGGGTATTTCGAAATCGCAGTCATTCCAAAGACGTGGGGGGTCACAAATTTTTCCCACCTCCAGCCCAACGATGAAGTAAACCTCGAAGCTGACGTTATCGCGAAGTACGTTGAGCGAATTCTGACAGTCAGAGCGATTGAGTCAATCAATTGAACGACAATTGCTACGATTCTTGATGGGAACCAGCCGCTCCAGACAAACCACCACCACAGCTTCTCCTGCTCGGAATCATGCATGCGCGAGTGTTGCAGTCGAAAAAATTACTCCTTTCAGGTAACATAATTGCCGGTTTTTAATTTTGTTCCACAAACCGGATTAAGGCGCTCTAATGCCGTTTGCCTCCATTGATGACGCCGTCGCCGAGATACGCGAAGGGCGCATGATCATTATCGTCGATGACGAGGATCGTGAAAACGAAGGCGACCTGGTCTGCGCGGCTGAAAAGGTTACGCCCGAGGCCATTAATTTCATGGCCAGGCACGCGCGTGGCCTGATCTGTCTGCCCCTGACAGAGGAACGTTGCGATGAGCTGCACCTGACGACGCAGGTGGCCGACAACACCTCTTTTCTCGGGACGGCTTTTACCGTTTCAATCGATGCACGCAAGGGCGTAACGACAGGCATCTCCGCAGCGGATCGGGCGACGACGGTCCTTGCGGCCGTCGATCCCCATACGAAGCCTCCGGACCTTGCGCGTCCTGGTCACGTGTTTCCGCTTCGGGCAAAGAAAGGGGGCGTGCTTGTGCGCGCCGGCCAGACTGAAGCCAGCGTCGACATCGCGCGTATTGCCGGTCTCTATCCTGCCGGCGTGATCTGCGAGATCATGAACGAAGATGGAACGATGGCGCGTCTTCCGGAGCTGCAGGAGTTTGCCGCTGTCCATCGCCTGAAGATGATTACCGTGGCGGATCTCGTCAGGTATCGTATTAGCAAAGAGATGCTGGTGCGGCGTGTTGCTGAAACAGATCTACCAACAGTTTATGGACGCTTCCGAGCAGTGGCTTACGAAAACGTAATCAACGGGGACGTGCACCTGGCTATGGTGATGGGCGTAATGGATAAAGAGCCGGTGCTCGTACGCGTACACACCGAGAATGTGACCTGCGACATGTTTGGCTCGCTAATTGATGACACTGGATTCCAGCTTCATGCAGCATTGGAAAAAATCGCGGCGGCAGGACAGGGAGTCGTTCTCTATTTACGCCAGCGCGAACATAGTCTGGATCTTGTAAATCAGCTCCGCACTTATGCTCTGATGCAGGAACGCGGCTTGAGCAAACGGGAGGCGAGTCTGGAAACCGGTTACGGCGTCTATCGCGATTACGGAGTAGGTGCGCAGATTCTTCACGACCTGGGTCTGCGTCGCATTCTGCTGTTGACAAATCATCCCCCCAAGGTTGCGGCCCTCGAAGGTTTCGAACTCGAAGTGGTCGGCAATGTCCCCCTGGGTGAGCCCGCGCATCTCAAAGAGCCGCCAGCGGAAAACACGCGGACGGAAAAGAGAGAGCAACGCATCTGAGCGTTTGGGCCATCTGTCATCTTGAGTTTCGGGCCACGGGCCTTGGTCTCGAAACTTACTCTCGTTTTCAAAAGGCTCGGTTTTAGCTTTTCGGGCTCTCCCTCTCGAATTTAAACTGGGATTTTTGGCCGCACAGGCGGCTACGCGTTATGAGTGTAGACGACCGCGAAAATCATTCAGACGAGCGTTCAGAGGAATCGCCACTTGAGAAGAGATCGATCGCTGAGGCCCTGCAGTCGGAGACAGACGAACCGCTGCCGCCTGCCGCCGAGGCCATCGCCGAGCGCGACGCCAGGCGGCCCCACCCCATTACCCCTCAAGGCAGGCGTCGGCGCTATCTAACGCGCCGCAACGCCGCCATCGCCACAATTGCCGCTGGCGTTGGTTTGATCGCGCTCATCCTGCTCCTGCTACTGGTCTATCGGCTTGGGTATGTCGATCGTTATGTCGCGAGCCAGGTTAAGGACACGTTCTCGAAGTACGGAATCCGTGCCGAAATCAAAGACTTCAACACCACATTTCCGCCGCAGGCTGTTGAGATGCTCGATCTGGAACTCTACGACACGCAGACCGGAGAGAGGCTTGGCAGGATCGATCGCGTGCTCGCCACGATTGGAATTGAGGGCCTTTACGCTCTTAGTTTGAATCGCAACATCGATCTGAAGGATCTGAAGATTGAAGGGCTGGAGGCGTGGGTAGCTTTTGACGAGCAGGGTCGCTCGAATCTTCGTAACATCCACATTCCTCCACCGGAAACAAACCGGCGCATCCTGTTGGCCTATACCGCTGCTCATATCGAGATCAAAAGTGGCGTCATTCACTACGGAGACGCGCGCCACGAACTCTCCGGAGAAGCGCGAAACCTCGCAGCAACAATTGAGCCCGAAGATCCCAACGCACCGGCCGAGAGTCGGATGCATCCAGTCGCGCTCGCGTTCTCGAATTCCACGTTCATTTACGATGGCCGGCCATTCAACAACATCGACATTCAGGCGCGTGTTCGGGTGAATGAAACACGAGCCGAGATTGAGCAACTGGTATTGCGGTCGCCAGTGGCACAAGCCACGCTGCAAGGCACAATGGACGACTGGCGCGCGTTGCGCTACCAGATGAACATTACTTCATCGGTTGATTTGACACAGCTTTCCGATGTGCTTCAATCAAGCGTTGCTTTGCGCGGCGCAGGAAGCTTCGCCGGCACGGTTTCAGGTGAAGGTGACCAGTATAAAGTTAATGGCAATATCAAGTCTGACGCGCTGGCGGCAGACAACGTCCGATTGAAAGGCCTGAATGTAACTGCGACTGGATCGGGCCAGGGCAAAAGTTATGACCTCAAAGGCCGCGCACTTGCGGAACTTCTGACGGCGGGTGACTTTCAGCTTAACACCGTACAGCTTACCGGCGGCGTGATGGGCACCGGCTCAGATTTTCGGTGGGTAGGCGAATTGCGCGCGGCCGCCGAACGAAGTTATGGCACGACGGTCGTCGGTCTGATTCTGCGGGACGCGCGCGCAGAGATGAAAGAGCGAGTGCTCACAGCCTCGTCAAGTCAGTTCACGGCCAGCGGCCTCAATTCATCAGGCGCGAAAGTCGACCGTGTTACGGCCTCCGACCTGCGCGTGAGGAATGAAAACAACCAAACCACTGGGACAATATCAAGCGTAAAGGCCGGAACAATCAGCTCCTCCAACTCACGAGTGAATGGCGTCACGGCAAATAAGATTGATGTCGTGAGCAAACAAGGCGTGACGAGTGTAGTCGTAAAGGACGTGCAGGTTGGCGGCGCGAACGGGGCTGGCGCACAGATGGGCAGCATCAATATCGCAGGCGTGCGTCTGACAGTGCGCCAGGGACGAATTGAGGGCTCTACCTCCGATATCGATGCCGGTACGATTAAACTTGCAGACGGTCAGGCAGACAACGTGAGACTGGCAAAACCAGTCTTCGTTGTGGAGCCTTCCGGACGTTATCGCGCTAGTGCCGATCTGAGTATTGGCGGCGGCGTGTTGGGCCGGATGAATCTGGGTCAGGCACACGCGAATCTGGTTGCGACTAACACCGAGATTCAGCTTAACGACTTCACCGCTGATGTTTTCAAGGGCCGAGCAAATGGGAATGCCAGCATCGCTATCTCCCACGACGGCTCGTCTCGCGTTACTGCGAATTTTAGTGAATTGGACATTGCTGGTCCATTTAACGCGTTTGCCGGGGCTGCCGTGCCGCTAGCTGGCAGAGCCAACGGCAAAGTCGATCTGGCGTTTCCGGGAACAGACTTCAAGCAGGCTTCTGGAACGCTGAACGCGCAATTTACTGCTGGGACGGAAGCAGCCGCGGATGGGAGTGTTCCGCTTTCGGGAGCAGTCGCCCTGCGAGCGGAGCGAGGCTTATTTCAGATCCAGCGCCTGGATTTGCAAACCACTGCCAGCAAGCTAAGCGCTTCGGGACAGTTTTCATTTGCGGGTGATTCGAATCTGCAGGTCGATCTTAATTCGTCCGACGCCACTGAGCTGCAAAGGGTCCTGATTTCGTCAGGCCTATTACCTGACGTTGAGGCACAAATGGAAAGCTACGGTCTGGAACTTGGCGGTCAGCTTGCATTCAATGGAACGCTGAGAGGAAAGCTTGGTTCGCCAGACATAAATGGTCGAGTCTCGCTGGGTTCATTGCTGGTTAACGGGAACGATCTGGGCTCGTTATCGACTGATATTAGCATGACGCAAAACGAGCTCCGCATCGCTAATGGGCGCTTGACCCAAAAGAACGGGGGTGGGATGCAGTTTGCGCTAAATGCTCCGCGCACTGGAGAGAACAACACTACGCTTGATGCGACGCTGGATAGAGTAGACGCCGGCAGTCTGATAGCGGCGCTTCCGATGAGCAAGACAACGCGTGACCAGCTTGGGAACACTCAAGGGGATGTTTCTGGTGCGATAAAGATCAGCGGGATTCCGAACGCAATGAGTGGTAGAGCGGATCTCCGATTTGGTGCCGGCCGCCTCGGCGGCGAGCCGCTCGAAAGCCTGGTTGCGCGCGCAACGTTCACCGGCTCAAAGGTCAACATCGAAAACATTGACGCGCGCCTTACCGCCGGCCGGGTTGTAGGCAACGGTACATTCGACACGACCAGCAAAGAGTTTGATCTGCAAGGCCGAGCTGAGGGAGTACAACTTAACCACCTGGCAGCCCTGACTAGCAGGCCTGGGCTTGCAAACATAACTGGTACCGCTGATTTCACCGCGCATGTTTCAGGTAGGGGGTTCGAGGTCTCGGGTTACCAGATCACTTTTGATGGTCAGGGTCGCGACGTGATGATCAATGGCCGATCGGCCGGCACCGTAGCGCTAGTAGGAAAAACCGAAAACAGACTGCTAAATGTAACGCTAACAACTGGCGTGCTTGGCCCATCGCAGGTGATTACAGCTCAAGTCAATCTTGAGAATGACAGGTTGCCAGCGAACATTGAGACAACCCTCAACAATGCGGATCTGACGAGTCTGCTGGGAATTGTTCTGCC
>JBGPNE010000104.1:0-7511 GCA_041487335.1 Pyrinomonadaceae bacterium | reverse complement strand
CTCACCACCGCCCCGCCAGCACGGCTTCCACCTGGCCGTAGATGTGATCGTGGTTCTACGCAAAAGAGCCTGAGCTTGCTGCCGTCTTTAGCAAACGGTTCCCGCAAGCGAAGCCCGCCCACAGTGAGAATGAGATCCTCGAGGACGACACTATCCAGCTTGTGGCGAGCGCTGCCATCCCCAACGAGCGTGCTTCTCTGGGTATCAGGGTAATGCAGCACGGCAAGGACTACATGTCCGACAAGCCGGGAGTTACCTCGCTCGAACAACTCGCTGAGGTGCGGCGCGTGCAATCACATACCCGGCGCATCTACTCCATCATGTACAGCGAACGGCTCGACAACCGTGCGACTGTCCGAGCCGGGGAACTGGTAAAGGCCGGGGCTGTAGGCCGAGTCGTGCAAACCGTTGGGTTGGGGCCTCACCGAGTTAATCCCGCGCAGCGGCCGGCCTGGTTCTTCGACCACGAGCGCTACGGTGGCATCATCTGCGACGTTGGTTCGCACCAGATCGACCAGTTCCTGTTCTTCACCGGCTCGACTCAGGCTGACGTGGTTACCGCGCAAGTCAGTAACGTTCACCACCCGCAGTACCCTGGGCTCGACGATTTCGGCGACGTAATGCTGCGCGGCGATGGCGGGACCGGCTACATCCGCGTCGACTGGTTCACTCCCAACGGATTGGGAACCTGGGGTGACGTGCGACTGACGATTCTTGGCACCGAAGGCTACATCGAGATCCGCAAGAACATTGACATTGCCGGGAGGGCCGGCGGCGATCACCTGTTCCTGGTGGACCAGAAGGAGACTCGGTACATCGACTGTAGCAAGCAACCGCTGCCCTATGGCGAGCAGCTCGTCTCCGACATCCTCGAGCGGACGGAGACAGCGATGCCGCAGAAGCATTGTTTCCTGGCCTCCGAGCTGGCGCTGACAGCGCAGAAGCAAGCGCAGAGATTGAATTTCAGATTGTGAGGAAATGATAGCGTACAGCGAGCTTACAAATCGCCGATAAAGTGAGGATGCAAACATGGAGCCCGATCCGCTGCAGTATCTTGAAGAAGATGGAGAGAAGAAAGAAACCAGGGACGCTGCTGATGCAGGAAGATCCAGGAAGTTAAACACGCTGGTGGCTATTTCGGTTGCGCTCATGGCCACCTTCATGGGCATCTGCAAGGTTAAAGATGACAACATCGTTCAGGCTATGCAGCAAGCTCAAGCCAGTAAAATTGACGACTATTCATGGTATCAAGCGCGTAACATCCGCGAAGAGGTTGCCCGAGCAACAGTCGCACAACTAACTGCCCAGGCGGCATCAGCGCCTCGGGAAGCGCAAGCGACCTACCAGGAACAGATCAAGGTTTATCAGGGAATTGCGCAGGAGCAAGCGGAGAAGAAGAAGAGCCAGCAAGCAGATGCCGATCAAGCTGACAAGACCTACAACGAACTCAATTATCACGATGACCAGTTTGATCTGTCCGATGCGATGCTGGCGCTGGCAATCTCGCTCTTAGCCATGACCGCTCTGACACAGAAGCGATGGCTCTTCGCACTGGCTATGGCGCCGACAGTCTTCGGCACTGTCATGGGCTTGGCCGGCTTGTTCGGTTGGACGATTCACCCGAACTTGCTGACAAGATTGTTGTCCTGATTGTTGTCAAGAGGCGCCGCAAACACTCTATCATCGATAGGCAAGGCCCGCTTCGAGACGATGCGAATGAGCAGATTCCCAATTTGCGCACTGACGCTCTTGCTCCTCACGCTTTTTGGCGATTCTGGCGCCAAGGCGCAAGCACAAGATCAGAGTGCACCCGACGAGCCAGACTTCATCGTTCCCTCGCGGCCGACTGTTTCCAATCCCGCGGAGTTTCAAACACCCGGCGTCCTGCAACTTGAATTCGGTTACAGCGCCAATTTTCACACACCCGGTGTGAGCACTGAGCAAGACCTGCCGCTCGCACTGCGATTTGCAGTCAGCAGGCGCCTGTTGCTGGAGTTCGACGGCGACAGCCCTAGCTCGCAGACTGTTGATGGTGTGCGAACAACCGGCGTGGGCGATACGCAACTTGGTGTTCAGGTTGTGCTGCGCCATGAGAACGAATCCCGACCGGGCGTTGCGCTCGCCTACTACATCAAGCTTCCGTCAGCAAGCAGCGCCAAAGGCCTGGGCACCGGGCGAGTAGACCACAACTTCATCGCGCTCGTAAGCAAGAAGTTCGGCGGAACGACGGTGGACCTTAATGCGAGCTACCTGCTCGCCGGCCGCATCACTGATGGCGGGCACGCATCGAGTGGACAGGGTGCGCTGGCAGCTTCGCACGACATGACCAGGCGAGTCGGAATCCAGGCAGAGATCAGCGGATTTAGCCGAAATGATGCACAAGCTGGCGCGATGTTTGCCCTCGGCGCGGCGACTTACCAACTCAATCGAAGATTGGTGCTAGACTGTGGCGTGCGTTTCGGTCTCTCGCATGATGCTCCGCGGAACGGCTTTTTTGCTGGCATGACGGTGGGCATCGCTGATCTTTACAAAGACCGCCATTAGAATTTAAGCGGAATCACTAGAGAGGAACAACTACTATTATGAAACACATCTTTGCTGCCTTTCTCTTAGCAATCGCAGTAGCTTTAAGCAGTCTCGCGTGTCACAAATACAGCACGACTTCCCGGTCGGAGTCACATACTTCTACCAGCAATACAAGCAACACCACAGCATCCCCCTCCGATGACTCGAAGTATAAACTCTACTATGCTGCTTCCAAGACAAACGATAAGGCGCTCGAAATGGAAGTGGGCCAGAAGATTGGTATCCTCGATGCTGCTGGTCACCCGACTGAGTATTCCCAGAAGTTTTTGAGTGGATACAAGGATTGGATGATGAGAGACGAAAGATTCATCACAAAGTACAATACACCGGAAAGCGCTAGAGAGTATGTCAGTAAGCACAAATAGTGCAAATTTCCGGTACTGATGCAGTTTCGTGAACCAGCGGCACAGAATTGGACTTCCACTCAACTGCCGTCGTCACAAACTGCACCAGTGCCAAATTTCCTCTAAGCTGGGTTCTGCTTTTGAGTTGGAGTAGAAGGCGGTGCCGTGAGGTGTGGGACCTGCCGCCCTCGCTTTTGTTGATTCATTGATTACAAACGATCAGAACGTGTACGGTCGCTCAGTGGAACCATCCCATTGCACGATTTTCCCTGGGGTCGCTTATAATGTTTTTCGTGAGCGGTGACGACCGATCCAAGTACTGGTGTTTGAGGTTTTAAGCCGGGGCGTCAGGAGAAGGCTTTTGAGCCATTCAATCCTGTTATCAGGAGCGCCAACCTCATTGTCGCACCGCTCCGTTTTTTGATTTGCTCTTGAATTCGTTCTAAATCCTCGTATTGCCTGTAACACACTGCTGACCCGGAATCGCTGTCAGGGGCATCAAGCCCGCAGGTGGGCGCTTCACTCTTAAGCTCTCCTGCCATCTGACCTCATGTTATGGAACTATAATAAACATGGCGTTTCGCTCTTTTCTCTTGATGCCGCAATTAACATCGCCTTCGAGCCGGCCGCCAGCCTCTCATGTTTCGTGCCTGAAGTAGGCAGCTCGATTTGGAATATGCTCTACGCGTCGGCTAGAGTCTCACAACGTTCTTTCTGGTTACCGGGGACATTGATGAGCAAACGCGGCAGCGTACAAACCAACCTTGAGTATGCCACTGCTCGTTTTCTGCTATCAGCTCTGGGGCTGTTGCCCAGACGACTTGCTGTCGGCATTGGTCGAATGTTGGGACAGACCGCCTACGGCGTGAGCCGTAAACTCCGACGAACCGGTGAGCGTAATCTTGAGCTGGCCTTCCCGGGCCTTAGCCGTCCCGAGCGAGAACGGATTTTACGCGGATGCTTCATGAGCCTTGGCCGACAACTCGGCGAGTTTAGCCATTTCTCGAAATTGAGCACTGATAATTTGCGCTGTTTAGTTGAGTGCGAGGGACTAGAAAATCTCGATGCCGCACGGGCGGCCGGGCGGGGCGCTATATTATTCACAGGGCATCTTGGCGCCTGGGAGCTTTCGAGTGTGGCCCTTTCCCTGCTGGGTCACCCGGTTAGTTTCCTGGTGCGCCGGCTCGATAATCCAAAAATTGAACGATTACTCGAGCAAGCGCGCACACGCTTTGGCAATCGCACAATAGATAAACGCGCCGCCATGCGTCCCATGCTGCGTATACTGAAGGCCGGTGGCACGCTCGGCCTCCTGGTGGACGTTAACATGATGGCTCATGAAGGCATCTTTGTGGATTTCTTTGGCACGCCTGCATCAACTACATTCGATTTGGCAACGCTTGCGCTCCGCACCAGGGCGCCGGTCATTCCGGTGTTCGCTCCCTGGGAAGAGCGGCGTCAGCGTTTTGTCTTGCACATTGGCGCACCCCTTAACATTGAACACACCAGCGACGAAGATGAGGACGTACGTCGCCTCACCTCTCTTTTTACTAAAGTAATCGAAGATTACATTCGCCGTTATCCCGATCAGTGGCTCTGGATTCACAAGCGCTGGCGCACGCGACCCGAGGGAGAATCAGACCTTTACAAACCTTCCTAACAAAGCCATCTTACGCCAATGAGAATTCGCCTCGCCAAAATAGAGGATATTCCCGCGCTGCAAGAATTGATTCCTGAATCTGTTCGAGTTCTCAGTGCTCTTTACTACAGTTCCAGCCAAATCGAGAGCGCTTTGATCCATATCTTCGGAGTTGATAGCCAACTGATACTGGATGGGACCTACTTTGTCGCCGAGGCCGAGGAGCAAATAGTTGCGAGTGGCGGTTGGAGCAAACGAAAAACGCTCTTTGGCGGAGACCAGTCGAAAAAGAGTGGCATCGATGCCTTGCTTGACCCCGGAGAAGACGCAGCGCGGATCCGAGCTTTCTATGTGCATCCCAAATGGTCGCGGCGCGGCATCGGCAGTCGGATCATGAGGCGCTGCGAAGATGCAGCCCGGCAGGCAGGCTTCTTGAAAATAGAGCTGGTTGCCACGTTACCCGGCGAGCCCCTGTATTCGGCCATAGGATATAGAATTATCGAACCAACCGAAATACGTACTCCAGACGGCGAATCATTGCCTGCTTTTCGTATGGAAAAGGATTTGGAATAGAAGGCGATTGGGCAACGAAGTATGATCGCTTATGAGGACTTCACCGCTTGCGAAAGCGAGCGCCAGGATTGATGTAACAGTTCATCAATCCTCGCCCAATCTGCCTCCGTGACTCCTCCCGATTCAGCTTTGGTATCCCGAATCGTCTTTTCCGTGATCTTGCGGATTTGCTGTTCACAGTCTATTTTGAATGTCTCTTTCTCGGGGTTATATTCGATGGTTGACTTATATCTCATACGCGGGCATTTTCCCAACCTCAACAGTTTTCCTTCTTGGCAAACGGAGGATAATAAGAGTTGGACACACCTATGATTAACCGCGCTCCCGCCAAAGATGAACTCTGGCCCAGTCTGCCACTAGAGGCGTGGCAAGACACCTATGTCACGCTTCACATGTGGACCCAGATTGTGGGGAAGATTCGGCTGGCGCTTGCTCCGCCGGTCAACCATTGGTGGCATTGCGCTCTTTACGTTTCGCCCCGCGGACTTTCAACCTCGCCGATGCCTTACCGAGGCCGACTTGTGGAGATCGAATTTGATTTCATCGCTCACGAGCTGATCATCAGGACAAGCGAGAATGTAACCCGATCCTTGTTGCTGACGCCCCGCCCGGTTGCTGATTTCTACCAGGACCTTATGTCTACACTACGATCTATTGGAATCAAAGTAAGCATCTTTACGAAGCCGCAGGAAATTGCCAATCCAATCCCGTTTGAAAATGACTCTGAACACGCCTCCTATGATCCAGAGTACGCAAACAGGTTCTGGCGGATTTTGGTACAGACCGCGATGATTTTTGAGGAGTTTAGAGGCCGCTTCACCGGCAAGTGTAGTCCTGTAAATTTCTATTGGGGAAGCTTCGATCTGGCGGTAACGCGCTTTTCAGGCCAGCGTGCGCCGGCACGGCCGGGTGCGGATCTGATCACGCGCGAAGCGTACTCGCATGAATGCATTAGCGCGGGTTTCTGGCCGGGCGCCGGTTTCACCGCGCCTGCTTTCTACTCTTACACAGCTCCCGCTCCTCCCGGGTTGGAAAAGGAGTCACTCAGCCCTGGCTTTTATAGCTCCCAGATGAGCGAGTTCCTGCTGATGTATGATGATGTGCGAAACGCACAATCACCCAGGGAAGCACTACTTCAGTTTCTGCAAACCACGTACGAAGCTGGCGCAAAGCTCGCGAACTGGGACCGGCAAGCACTCGAGCGAGGAAACTAAGCTGTGACCATTGATGATTTAGAGAAAAATGATATGGAAGATCTTCTCAGCGATTTTCGGCAAACGATTGACACTACCTCACGGCGTCTGTTGCAAATTTCCGAAGAGCAAAGTGAGACACCCAGAGCTCACGGCAAGTGGTCGCCAAAGCAGATCATCGGTCATCTGATTGACTCCGCGTCAAATAATCATCAGCGTTTTGTACGCGCTCAGTTTGCTGACGATCTGGTGTTTCCCTCATACCAACAAGAGGAATGGGTGCGTGTTCAACGATACGACCAGGAATCCTGGGAGCAGTTGGTGCAACTTTGGAAGCATTACAATAAGCATTTGCTGCATCTGATGTCGGTAGTACCGGAAGAGGTGCGGACCAGGTTGCGCGGCAAACATAACCTGCCCCAGACCGCCTGGCAAACGGTCGCCGAGAACCATCCCGCGACCCTTGAGTATTTTATGCGCGACTACGTTGAGCATCTGAAGAACCACGTGAGACAAATACTACCCCCTCTGTAAACGGTCACTTCGTCAGACAGGAGAATCATTGCAATGGCTTACACTTTTGAAGAACTCAAGCATAAAACCGTGGTTGAGCTTCGCGAAATCGCCAAGGGCATCGAACACGATGCTGTGCAGGGCTACACGCAGATGAACAAGGAGCACCTGCTGGTAGCAATTTCCCAGGCGATTGGAATCAAGCACGAGCATCATGAGGTCGTCGGCGTGGACAAAGCCTCGATCAAGGCGCGCATCCGCGAACTGAAGAAAAAGCGAGACGAAGCTTTGTCGGCGCATAACCATGATGAGCTCAAGGTCGTTCGGCGCACAATTCACCGTCTGAAGAGACAGATCCACAAAGCAACTGTTTAGATTCCAATACCGATATCGCGCGAGCGTTAGGGAGCTTGTGTGAAAACGAACAGAAGTGGTCGCGAAATCATGACCATCTGACCAGACCACTCCACTACAGAACCGAGGAGCGGTAGCGACCGGGTCGTTTCCGCAAGATTCACCCAGGAACTCATGAGCAGTAAGCGTCCGGCGCCGTTAAGGTTAACGACAAGTTGAGAGTTGCGTTAACAACCCGGTCGCTACCGCTCCTTCTTAGAAACTCCGTTCACGGTTGGGATGGAACAAGTTGGAAACCAAGGGATTTCG
>JBGPNE010000103.1:0-7532 GCA_041487335.1 Pyrinomonadaceae bacterium | reverse complement strand
CGGAAAATCTGCAAAGCACGGAATCCGCTCTGTGCTCAGTGCATCATCGAGAAGCTGTGCCCGTCATCCTTTCTGAAGACCGGCGAGATGCCGGGAAGTTGACGACGTGCTCCTCAAATCACTGTTTTGGAAGTTTAAGGCCTCCTTGTCACCGGCTTTAAGCCGGGTGTGACTAAAGAGGGCCTGACCGTTGGTTCAAAGGTCACGTGCGGGGCAACTGGCAGTTCCAATCGAACGCCGCTACAATGGCCCCGCTCCGTTGATCCTGAATTCGGATTTGCCGTCCCGCCATACAGAATGCCGGTCGTCGTTAATTCTAATCTCTTTTCCCGCCACACCAGGTTCCGAACGTCGCACCTTCCTTTAACGACCAAGCGCCGGCGGAAAAGGGGGCTTTAGCATGAGCTACAGGTTTCCCTGGCACCGTCTGACCGATGAACATCTGCTTGACATGCGCATTTGCGATTTGCCAATCAAGATCAAGGGATCGTTTCTCGAGCCTCACATCAAACGCCTCTACAGAGAACTGAACGAACGCGGCATTCGCTTCAAACCACATGTGTGGCTATCCGGAGAGTGGTTCTGCCCCGACGGCGTTCCGGGTATTGCTATCCCGTTTTATCTGGCCCACCCGCGCCTGATGAAACTCGAGCGGAAGCAAATGCTCGAAGTGGAAGGCGGCACCGATACGGAGTGCCTGCGGATTTTGCGCCACGAAGCTGGCCATGCTCTCGACACAGCCTTTCGCTTGCACTTCAGGAGGCGCTGGCGCGAACTCTTTGGATCTTTTGCGCGGCCTTATCCTGATTTCTATAAACCGAAACCGAAGAGCCGCAACTATGTGCTCCACTTGCGGGCCTGGTACGCACAAGCACATCCGGCTGAAGATTTTGCGGAGACGTTTGCCGTTTGGATCATGCCGCGATCGCGCTGGCGACGGCGATACAAAGGCTGGCCAGCACTGCGCAAACTTGAATACATAGACGAGATTATGAAGGAGCTTGCGGGAACGAAACCGCGCAACCGTTCGCGAACCAAAGTCGAGCCTTTCCCGGCTTTGAAGATTACGCTGCGCGAACATTATCGACGCAAGCGCGAGCGTTATGACTTTGATTGGCCCGCTGTCTACGATCGCGATCTGCGTCGAATCTTTTCTGACGATCCACATCATGAATCCCGCCCCAGCGCCGTAAGTTTTCTACGGGGCGTGCGTCGCGAAGTTCGTCAAATCGTTGCCGAGGGAACCGGAGTTCACCAATACACAATCGATCACGTGCTGGAGAATATGATCGACCGCTGTAAAGAGCTTAAGTTGCGTGTGGCAACTCCTGCGAGAGAAGCTCGTCGGCGCGTCATGATTGTCCTGACCGTTCAGGTAATGAACGTGCTGCATTCTGGTTATCATCGCATTGCCGTATGACCTTCGAGCCCAAGAAGAAGCTGCGGATTATCGTTCTCGTTCATGAGGACCTTGTGCCGCCAGACTCGCTCGATGGTCTAAGCGAAAAGGAGAAAATTGAAATTAAGACTGAATACGACGTCACCTCCACTCTCCGGAAGATGGGCCATGAGGTCTATCCGATTGGCCTTTACAACCAGTTGAATGTAATTGGGAATGCGTTGATGGAGCACAAGCCTCACATTGCCTTCAATCTGCTCGAGGAGTTTCACGGCTATCCGCTTTACGACCAGCACGTCGTCAGTTATTTGGAGCTGATGAAACAGGCATATACAGGCTGCAACCCGCGAGGCATGACTCTGGCCCACGATAAGGCGGTGACGAAAATGCTGCTTGCCTACCATCGCCTTCAAGTGCCAGGTTTTGCGGTGTTCCCGATGAATCGAAAGGTCAGGAGGCTAAAGCGTCTGAAGTTTCCCTTGCTGGTTAAATCGATCAGCGAAGAGGGCTCTGTGGGAATTTCCCAGGCGTCGGTCGTGCATGACGATGACAAACTGACCCAACGCGTGGAGTTTATTCACCGACAGAACAAGACGGCTGCCATTGCCGAGCAATACATTAGGGGACGCGAGATCTATGTTGGTCTGAGCGGGAATCAGAACATTCAGACCTACGCGCCCTGGGAACTCGTAATGGAGAAGTTACCCGAAGGCGCGGAAAATATAGCGACGCTAAAAGTGAAATGGGACCCTGCTTATCAGGAAAGAGTAGGGGTGGTCACGAAAGCCGCGGAACTCTCGCCGGAGCAACACAAAACGCTCGAACGTTTGTCGAAACGAATCTACCGTTATCTATTCCTGAGCGGTTATGCGCGACTGGATTACAGGCTGACGGACGAGGGTCAGTTCTATTTGCTGGAAGCAAATCCAAATCCGCAGATTGCCTGCGGAGAAGACTTTGCCGACTCGGCCGCACACTCCGGTGTTCCTTACGATCAGTTACTGCAGAAGATCATTACGGTAGGGTTGAACTATCAGGCCGCCGGCACTTGAAGCAGCGCTCAGGAGGCGGTGCAGAATACTCGCACTGGAACCAACAGCTAATTGATCATTTCTTCTCTATTACAACAGAATTAGAAATGACTTTCGTCGTAAGTATTTTGCCTGCGCAATAACTTCGGGGAGCTTGCCAAATGACCCTCGCACTTACATTGCTTTTTGCACTCAACCTCTACCAGCGCGTTTCGCGCGAACGTACTGATCAGAATCAGACAATTGTAACCCATGGTCCTCATTAAACAATTGTGACCCATGGTCCGCCTCCAAAGCTAATCTCTCTCAACTTTCCTTCACTTTGACCGGCTGTGTTGTGTAATCAAACGTTTGTACTGTACTTGGTCCATGATCGTCGGTCTTTTGGCAGATTTTTGTGACCTCTTTTGGTCCACTGCTCTGGGCCAACGTGATTCGTCACGAAACAGTCACATTGCTTCTTGTGCCCTTGGTTTTAAGCTCTTAATATCGGCGTCTATTTCAAGGCAGTGCGGCCTCACGCAGAAATTCTAGAAAGCTGGACGAAATAATTTCGCAGAAGGTACTCCTTCTATGTTGTTAAGAAAACTATTTCCCTACGCACTCGCAGCATGCTCTGCCGTTAGCCTCTTATCGATGTCAGCCGTTGCGCAAACTATCGAAAATCGCGCACGACAAGTAGCACAATTATCAGAAACTACGGAGGCGCATGATTCGTTGTGTCTGGACAATGAGCCCAATGAGCCGGTGGTGGTCTCGCTCGCAGCGCCCGTGGAGATGCAGCCTGCAAAAGCTCCCACTTCCAAAGCGGGAGCGAATCTTCACTTCGAGCAATTGATCTTCGCAGCGATTGACGAGCGACTTGGTGCCCATTATTCGTGGGGCGCTACAGGTCCTTTCACTTTCGATTGTTCTGGTTTTGTTTGGAGCACATTCCACTCAGCCGGAATAGATTTTGAGCGCGGCAGCGCGCGAACTCTTTGGGCGCGTTTTACTGCCGCGGCTCCAGCAGAACAGTTTAAGTTTGGGACGTTGGTTTTCTTCAGCGGGCTCGCCCATGTGGGTATCGTGGCCGACGAACATGGCTTCTATCACGCATCGCGGCATCGTGGGGTGATCTACTCTCCTTTCAATGATTACTGGCTATCTCGGATCGACGGTTTTCGTCGTGTGCCGGTAGCGGCAACGCCCACTACCGACTAGTATCCCCCGAAACGTTGTTCTCAAGTATAAACGCCGGCGCTACATCCGGAGCGTCGGCGTTTTGGTCCTCAGCCTACGTTGATGGTCTTATTTGTTGTTCAGAAGGTTTGACACAAAGCCGGCACGGTGCTCTTCATCTCGGGCGTCCCACACGACTACAATCTTGTCTATGGCAACAAAGCAGATCTTGTGCTCATGATCTTTGAGATGAAGCACACCCCCTTCGACCTTTATTGCCTCGCCTCGAATGCTGGACGACCCGCCACAGTAGATGTCTATCTTCTTGCCAATCATTTTTGAAAGAAACTCTCTCATCGCTAAGTACCTCAGTTTGCAAGTTGCGGAATTACCTTTCTCGGGACATGTGATTCATCTAACTATTATCCGTTGCCGTTTCTGAATGTGA
This sequence comes from Pyrinomonadaceae bacterium, assembly GCA_041487335.1. Classification (GTDB taxonomy): domain Bacteria; phylum Acidobacteriota; class Blastocatellia; order Pyrinomonadales; family Pyrinomonadaceae; genus PSRF01. Next base: position 3,493 of record JBGPNE010000103.1, on the reverse strand, counting down.
TTTTTACCAGAGGTACAACATCGGGGTCGTCTTGCTGTTTGCGCTCAAACTCCAACAAATCGTAATAAGCGCAGCGCGGCGCGTCAGGGAATTCGCGGCAAACCAGCGGACGCGCGTGATAAATTCTACACTGGCGGGTTTCCGGATTCAGAAATGTGCAGGCCTTGCCGAATATCGGATCAGCCTTGCGCCGCAAAACCCGTTCTTTTCCGAATAACTTCGTGTACCGCTCAGTGGCGATCTCCGGCGTTACGTCGAAGTGTTTCGCCAGTCGCCTGATATCGCGTGGTGTAACCTGGACGCGCTCATAAATCGAGCAGCAATAGGCCGGACATTTGAGGCAGTCATAAGTGGGGAGTGTGTGTCCATCTGTTAACTTCTTAACCATGATCCCTGTGATGACCAGTTTCTCTCTAAAGGTTTAGCGCGTGCGATTCATTCTTACGCACTGAAAGCGATCCTACTCGATCCGCGAAAGCCAAACTGAAAACTGAGTTTACCTCAGCGCCTCTTTGATCTCTTATACTCCGACAGAAGCAGAGCCATAAACTCACCGCGACGATCGTACAGCCGCTTTGGCTTACGAGGCTCGTGCTTAGCTAAAGCATAAGCCGTAATTATAGGAAGCGCTACCGTAGCATCGAGATAACAGACAACTGCATCGTGCAGACGATCAGGATCAACTTTGCCCCACGACACGGCCTCGCCCGCTGTTGCGCCGGAAAGTCCTCCCGTGTCAGGGCGTGCGTCCGTCACCTGCAGGAAATAATCGTGACCGCGCTCATCGATCCCCAGTACCTCCTGAATCTGCGGCTCAGTTTGCAGCAAAAAGTTTTTGGGAGAACCGCCACCGAGAATGAACACCGCGGAGCGGCCCGATGCTTTCTTGCCACGACCAGCCCGGGTGTTGGCATGCCGCTTCGCTGCCAGCACGATCGCGGCGGTCTCGTTCACGTCCATCGATGGATCGAAAGCCAGTTTGTTACCTTGAAGTGCTTTCGCTGCCACATTCATGCCGATGGAGGAATCACCTGGGGACGAAGTGTAGATCGGGACGGCATATTCGTACGCGACTGCAAGCAAAGACTTATCCTTTAAGCCAAGTTGCCGCTCACGCTCGTGCACATAGCGTCCGCACAGATAATGAAATTCGGCGGTGGACATCGGACGCTGAAACTCTTCGCCCTCAATTATCTTGCGAAAGAAAGCATCGGTATCGAGCAGTACGGAATAATCGAAGAAGATGTCATAAATACGCACCACCTCTTCTTCGCGCAAAACGATATCGGAGATTTGCGAACTTCCCTGGTGCATCGCCAGGCCGATGCCAAAGTGGGTATCGTGATAGAGATTCGCTCCGGTAGAGATAATCCAATCGACAAACCCCGCCTTAATCAGGGGGATCAATGCTGAGATCCCCAAACCTGCTGGTGTAAGCGCACCGGTCAAAGAGAGGCCCACGGTGACTTCCGGCGCAAGCATCTTCTGGGTATAAAGCTGGCAAGCTTCACGCAAACGCGCTGCGTTGTAAGCGAGAAACGCTTCATCAACAAGATCTGCCAGGGTCGTTTTCGAGGTGATTGGTGCGGGGTCTATTCTTCGTCCTTGCAGGAACTCACTCTTCTTTTTCGCCATTCGATCTTTTGTCTTCCGACTCAAACCGTTTCGAATCTACTACGCCGACGGTAGCGTTTTCCCGACGAGCTCCTTTGTACCGCGGGCCATATTCTCCAAACACTGCCGACATAGACAGCCAGAATATCGAGAACGCAGCTGCGCTCTCGTCTCTTCGCTCAGCTTGATCTCCGAGCACCAACAACCTCTCAGCGTTGCTCCGCAGGTGAACTCGCTGCCGCACGCCTCGCAGCTAGATGGCTTGCGCCAGCGCTCAGAAAGAAACTCAGCAATGGTCTTCAAGGTTGCAACCTCAACTCGCCTGGCTCATTTTGTTGCCATTCTCTTCTTCGGCTCGCTTCAAGCGCAAACGACTGATGCGCCGCTCGTCAGCTTCCAATACCTCGACGTCGAGACCACGAAAAATGAGATGGGCGCCGGGCGGCGGCACCTTTCCTGATGCATTGATAACCAGGCCAGCAATCGTGGTGAAGTCGTCGGCCTCGATCTCCATATCGAACAAGCGCTCGATCTTGCCAATCTCCGTCGAGCCCAACACTTCATAGCATCCTGCGCATTCCTCGACGATCTCCTTCAGCTCTTCGCCGCCAATGTCTTCGTCTTCGATCTCGCCGACAATCTCTTCGAGAATGTCTTCCACCGTTACCAGACCGGAAACGCCACCGTATTCGTCGATAACCATTGCGAGCTGCACGTGGGCCTTCTGCATCTCTTCCAGCAGTTCTGCAACCGGCTTTGTTTCGGGGACGAAATAGACTGGCCGAACAAGCGGGGTGATTACTTCATCCTCTTTTCCTTCGGGCCAGCGCTGCAGCAGATCACGAACGTAGATTATGCCTTCCACATTGTCAATCTGATCGCGATAGACGGGCAAGCGAGAGTATTTAGATTCGATGATGACGTCCCGCGCTTCGCGCACCGTTGCGTTCGCGGACACCGCGACGATGTCGGGCCGGGGAGTCATTACTTCGCTTACGCGCGTGTCGCCAAATTCAATGATCGAATGAATCAGTTCTCCCTCTTCCTCCTCAAGTATTCCTTCGGCTTCGCCAACGTCAATCAAAGCCTGAATATCGTCGCCGCTATCCTCTGCAGCCTCCTCTTCGCCATTCTCTTGCGCCTGTTCCTTTTGTCGCGTGCGATCGAACAGTTTGTGGAACGGATCTGCCGCAAAGGCCATGAGTGGGAGGAAGGGGCGAATCAGCGGTAAAAGAAAGAGTAATGTACCCTCGGGATTGCGGGTCGAAATGAACAGTGGAACCAGTTGGCGAAAGATTCCCGCGAGCATGAGACCGGCGAGCAGTCCAACCAATACAAAACGCGGTTGGGCAAAGAGTTCCAGTGATATCGAGGTCACGAGTACCGCCACCACTATCAGGAGAATCTGAATGGTTGCGGAGATGGCGAAGGTAAAGCGCGGCCTATTCTCAAGAACCTGCTTCAAAAACACCGAGGAGCGTATCTTGGAACTCTCTTCTGCTTCGGTAATCAACCGGCGCAGTCCGACGTCGCTCAATTGGCCAAAGGCCATGTCGACCGTTGCGAGCAAGCACAACCCGAGCAGAAGCAGTAAGGTAAGTCCTGATTCAACTTGCATTATCGTGAATAGTAAGTCGTAAATCGGCGAAGGTGCAAAGCAATTGCTCCCAAAAGCCTGGCGCTCATGACGACAAGTTGGTCAGATTCAACTATTTACGTTCCACGATTCACGGTTAGGGCATTGAACTATATGCCCAGTCGGCGACGAAGCCGGAGTTCCAGGCGGTTCATCTCGCCATTGTCGGTTTCATGGTCGTATCCACAAAGGTGCAAGAGGCCGTGCAGAATCAACTGCGCAACCTCGTCGTCGAATTCGAGT
>JBGPNE010000102.1:0-7585 GCA_041487335.1 Pyrinomonadaceae bacterium | reverse complement strand
GCGATCTCCCTGTTCTGAGAATAAGAAGCACGAACCCGAAACCGTGGATTCAATTCCGCCTTGACTGTCACGCGCGGCCTGCTATTAGTGTGTGCGGGACTCGCCGGTTTTAGCACCAGCAGATGCCCGGCAAGGGGGCGGTGACAGCGGTGGATCCTACCTCCGTCAAGCCGGGGAAAGCAATAGCAAAACTGCGCACCGGCCTTGAGAAACCCGTGTGCAAGGGTAGCTGTGCGACTTTTTAGCCAGCACGCTTAGCTTGGTGTCGTGATTTACCGGGGCACTCTTGAGTTGTACTATCGCTCGCTGGGGATCGAGGCATCGTCGTTTTCCTGAACGAGCTTCCTCACGGTCTCAACCGTGTCTATCTCGTCTGGCTTTTTGTCGGGACGCAATCGAAGAATTCTTGGGAAACGGAGGGCATACCCGCTCTTGTGCCTCTTCGATTCCTGAACCCGATCGAAGGTGACCTCGAGCACGATCTGTGGCTTAACGACGCGTACTCTGCCGTGGGCAAACTCGCGGATCGTGTGCGCCTTAAACCACTCCGTCATCTCGGCGAGCTCGGCATCCGTCAAACCGGAATAGGCCTTGCCAATGTTGAGTAGCTGGTCATCTTTCTCAGAGAGACGGACCGCAAAGGTGTAGTCGGAGAGCAGGTTTCGGCGCTTCCCGTGCCCTACCTCAACGGCAGTGACTACCACATCCAGAGTCGCAATTGCGCGCTTTAATTTCAGCCACTCACGACCGCGCCTCCCAGGCTTATACAAGGACGCGGGGCTTTTGATCATTAAGCCTTCGTTGCCGCGCGCGCGCGCCTGGCTGAACTCTTCGTCGAGCGCAGCTACGTCACTAAACCGCTTCGCTAAAGAAATGCGCACTGTACCTTGATTCGAGAAAAGTTGTTCCAGAACTCGCCGGCGCTCTTCAAGGGATTCGTTGATTAGCACGCGCGCGCTCGCGTACAAAAGGTCATAGGCAACCAATATCACCGGTACGTCAGCCAGCAGATCCTTCCCAATGGTCTTTCGACCCAGGCGTTTTTGAAGCTCGCTGAAAGGTAGAACCCGATCACCGCGTGCGGGGACGATCTCTCCATCAATCACGACCTCGGCCGGAAGACTCTGGAGTGGCCCAACAAGCTCAGGAAACCGATGAGTGATCTCGTCCATGGTACGCGAGTAGATTGCTACTCGACCCTCTCTGACATGTGCCTGCGCACGGATTCCGTCAAACTTATCCTCCACGAAGAATTCTTGAGGCATTGTCCTTGCGATATCCGCAAGATCCGCAGCCGGCGTGGCAAGCATGAACTTGATCGGATGAAACAAACGCATGCTGACATCTTGTAAATCGCCGGCTCTTGCGCGGACGGCGGTCTCGCCGATATCACCGAGAAGCATGTTTGCATGGGCGACCATTGAGAGAGGCTGCCTGAAAGCGCGCGCGATTGAGTCTTCAACGAGTCCTTCTCTCAAACCAATCCGCAGATCGCTGGTTAACAACTTCACAAGGTACTTTGCCTCCAGCGGCGTTGCCTGATGTAGCACAGCCCCGAGCAAACCAATCTTGTTTTTGATCCCACTAGTTTCACTTAATCGCGCAATGATTGATTCAGTCTCGGCGAGAGTAATGGTTGGCTCCTGAAACCCGTGTTTTGCTTCTTTGACCGCCTCATATGCGGCGTCTCCTGCATCTCCAAGACGTACGTAACGCGGCTGAAGATCTTCGATGCTGAAGCCAGTAGCTTCGCTCAATGCCGCGCTGATAATGCTGCCACCAACATTAGTCGTCCGCGAGTCATTCATCGCAAACTGGTGGCCGGCAAAATAGCGCGCCGCGCGGGCGAGGTCTAAGTCGCTCAAATCCTTGAAGTAGTCTGCAAGCAATGCCGCCTTCTCAAGCTTCTTCGTCGTAGCCGCAACGTCTTCCGCCGCCTCAGCAAACTGCTGGAGAGACGACAAGAAAGTTGAGTCTGTTTGTTCCCCGCGATCCGGTCTGACTCTTTCCGCCATATTCATAGAAGGTGTCCGGAAAACTTCAGGTTACCTAATCACTGATAGAGTTACTTGGGATTATGAGCCCGCTCCAGAAGGTTGCGTTAAACGCAGAGTCACTGTCAAGAAAGCGGTCGAAGTCGGAGCAAGGCCCTGCCTTTGGAAAGATGGGCAAGCTCAACGACAAAGGAAGCCCCGGGGCCGGGAAACGATGCTGCCCGGCTGTTAGTTCCAGCGTGCGGTGTTGACTTCTGGTTTATCAAGCGACGCGCTACAATCTCTGTCGAAATCTTGCAACGTGCGAAGGATGTCGTAATTGGAGATGGCAGCAGAACGGGGAAAGAGCTTTGAGGCTGTGGTAGACCATATCGCGGTTGAGTCGCAGGATCTCAAGCGCGACGCCAGTGACTATGAGAGGATTGGGTTTCATCTGGAAACTCTCTACGACGACTGGGCGATGCTGCGTGACTCTCGTGGTTTTGGCGTGGCCCTCCTCGGCCCGGACTCAAAACATCCGCCACACATGGGGCTGCGTGTCGAAACACGTGAGGAACTTGAAGCTGCCGCGGAACAAGAGGGACGCCCAATCAAAGAACATCGCGACCGCTCAGTGTCGTTTTATACGAAAGGCGCCGGTGGCCGTGCCGTTGAAGTGATCTATTATCCACCGGACCATCAGAGCAAAACAGGCAACGCAAGCGACAGTTGAGCGTCAACCGGTTTCTCGGGGCACCGGCCAGATTTTACAGGAAGGCAATCTTTAAGCAGTGTTGTTACTCATTCTTGACTCATTGGGCAGTACCGAGCTGCTTTTCATACTAGTTATGGCACTTATCTTTTTCGGCCCGCGGAAACTGCCTCAGATCAGCCGCTCACTGGGAAAGAGTATCGCCGAATTTCGTAAAGCGTCAGATGACTTCAAGCGTACGTGGGAAAGAGAGGTCGCGATCGAAGAGCCGCAGAATGAGTCAGCCATCGAACCGCCAAGGCTACCCGAGAATAACTCAATAATCGGTGCCGGAAATGATCAATCCCCAATGGTCGAAGCTGTGTCGGCTGAACGCGTAGTTCCGAGACAGACGACACCAGTTGCGACGGATGCTACGAGCATCGCCACGGCCGAGCCGGGATCGACGGACGCTACCGTCCACTCCGAGCCTCTGCGTAAGCGCGACTGGTTGTAAGCCAGAAATCACACTAATGTCGTCTCTTTTAAGAGCTCTTACAGTAGGCCAGGGTAAGCACGAAGAACTTGGCGGTCAGATGTCCTTTCTGGAACATCTCGACGAATTGCGCAGCCGCCTAATCCGCTCAATCGCATTTGTCTTCATCGCTGCCTCTGTTTGTTGGTTCGTTTCAGATCGCATCTACAATTTTCTTGCCGTTCCCGTCGAGCGCGCACTGGCTGAGGCCCAGCGACACCAGGTGCCGATTGCAGGGCTAACCGGACATGAAGCGATAAGCTCTCTAAATTCACTGAAAGAGGGAGACACGGGTCGTTACCTTTTTCCGGAGGAAACAAAGCTGGGAACTAGTGTCATTCCGGTCGGCGCCTCGGTGACGGCGCGTGTCGCGAAGGATGCGCAAGGAGAACTGGGCCTATTTACGGATGAGCCGCTTTACGCCGGCAACACGGTTATTTCTAAGGGCGTCCGACTTCCTGTCGACTTCAAGTCTCTTCCCCGGGCAATCTCGGGAGTCAACGACAAGCTGATAGTCACCAGTGCACTTGAGCCCTTTTCGCTTTACATAAAAGTTTCGCTCTACGCGGCAATCTGCTTGTCGGTCCCTTTCCTGTTGTGGCAGATCTGGGCCTTCGTCTCTCCCGGCTTGTATCCACACGAGCGTGCCTATGTGACTCCGTTTATCGCCCTATCGTCAATCTCGTTTGTGATTGGGGCGATGTTTGCCTACTATGTAATCTTCCCGCCCGCAGCGAAATACTTGCTGGGACTCGGTCAGGATTTCCGGCTCCTACTGAAAGCGGATGATTACTTCGATTTCATCATCATTGTCATGCTCGGCATGGGGGTAGTGTTTCAAATGCCGGCGATCACTTATGTCCTGGCTCGAATCGGGCTGGTGACGGCGGGATTTCTGCTGCGCATTTGGAAGACTTCAGTAATCGTAATCCTTATTGCCGCGGCCGTACTTTCGCCGACAAACGACATCCCCAACATGCTGCTGTTTGCTGCGCCAATGTTTGCTCTGTATATCGTTTCGATATTTGTGGCCTGGATCTTCAGTAGGCCTAGAACGGTCGCTTAGCCGGGTTTAGCCTGGGGCCTTGATCAGTTCCGATGGCCTTTCTCGCTTAGTTTCCCCCGCGTAAGAGGGCAACGAAATCTGTGATTTTTGGCATCTTGACTGTGTTCTTGGCAAGACCTTAGAATCTTTTTCTAACGCTTTAACACGGGATGTTAACCGTATCTCGTTTCCATAGCTTCAATAGGAGTCCTGCAATGTCTTACCAGAAAGCCGCTTTTCGCCTGGCAATTTTCCTGTCCGTCTTGATTTCAGGCAGTTTGACTCTGTTTGCGCAAAACACCCAGAAAAGCCAGGACCCGATGGACAAGCCACGCAACGTGAAGCCTGAACTCAAGAAGGCTTACAAGGATTGGCTGGATAAGGATGTGACGTACATCATCACTGACGAAGAGCGAAAGGCATTTAAGAAGCTCCAGACTGATGACGAGCGCGAGAGATTTATCGAGGAGTTCTGGCGGCGCCGCGATCCTGATCCAGATACTGACGAAAACGAGTTCAAAGAGGAATACTACGAGCGGATCGCCTATGCCAACGAGCACTTCAGTTCTGGAATTCCCGGATGGAAATCCGATCGCGGTCGCATTTGGATAATGTACGGAAAGCCTGATGAGCGCGAGACCCACCCGATGGGCGGTCAGTACGACCGGCCTTCTTACGAGGGCGGCGGCTCTACTTCAACCTATCCCTTTGAGACCTGGTTTTATCGATACATTGCGGGTGTAGGCTCTGGCGTTGAGATCGAGTTTGTCGACCCTACAGGAAGCGGCGAGTATCGAATTGCGCGCAATCCTAATGAGAAGGATGCGATGTTGATGATTCCCGGGGCCGGACTGACGTTGTCAGAGCAGTTGGGACTTTCAAACAAGGCCGACCGAGTTGCCGGCATGGGCGGAATCGGAATGTCGAATTATCAGCGTGAACAGGATAGCCCGTTCTCACGTCTCCAATTGCTCGCGGATCTCAGCCGTCCGCCACAGGTTAAGTTTAACGACCTGGCGACCGCAGTCAACACTGGCGTGGTTGAGGAGAACCCGCTCAACTTTGATATTCGCGTTGATTTCTTCCGTCAATCAGACGAGCGCGTGATTACTGCCTTCACCATCCAGACCGAGAATAGGGAGTTAACGTTCACTGACAGTGGCGGCTTGCAGCAGGCGCGAATGAATATCTTTGGCAAAATTACTTCCGTCGCCGGACGCCGTGTTGGCATCTTTGAAGATCCGGTAATTACAACTGCTACAGCACAAGAGCTGACTGATGCCAAGGATCGCAAGTCTGCTTATCAGAAAGCAGTTCCGCTTGCGGCCGGTACTTACAAGGTTGATGTAATCGTTCGCGATGTCGCTTCCGGGGCAACGGGCATCCGCCACGTTGGCTTCACGGTTCCAAAATATGATCCGCAAAAGCTCTCGACTTCAACGCTTGTTCTCGCAGCGAAACTGGAGAGCCTCGTTGATCAACCAGCAGTGGGCCAGTTTGTCATCGGGCAGACAAAAGTAATTCCCAACGTTTCTGGCACCTATCATCGCGGTCAACCAGTCGGCGTCTACATGCAGGTTTACAATGCTGGAGTTGATCAGACCACGCTGCGACCTTCCGTCGATGTTGAATATGCGCTCTTGAAGGACGGCAAGGAGCTCGGAAAACAGGTGGAAGACTGGCGCGGCATGAGCGACTCTGGCCAGCGCCTGACACTGGCGCGTTTGATCGATTCTCGCGCGTTGGCACCTGGCGAATACGAGTTGGCGATTCGCATTCGCGACCGCGTCACAGGTCAAACGCTTTCACCTTCGGCGAAATTTACTGTCGTTCAGTAAGAGTTCGGATTTCCCGGTTCTGAGACTTGAGCAGAACGACAATTCCGCGTTTCAGCTTAGGCATTCTGCTGGTCTCCCCATTCCGGTCTGGTTTTTTACCAACCCCTCAAGGAGTCACGTCGTGTCTACTCAGAAACTATTTTTGGGCCTCGTTACCGTTCTTCTGCTTTCAAACTTCGCTGCTTCCCCAGCCGTCTCCCAGAGAAACCAATCAAATCAAACACCCGATCAGAAGCCCCGTAAGATCAAGCCTGAACCCAAAAAAGTCTACCAGGACTGGCCGAAGAAGGAGGTTTCCTTAATCATCACGCCAGAGGAGCAGAAGGCTTATGACAAACTCGCGACTGACGACGAGCGGGAACAATTCATACAGACCTTTTGGCGTCAGCGCGATCCGGATCCGGATACAGAAGAAAACGAATACAAAGATGGATATTACGAAAGACTCTCGTACGCCAACGAGCATTTCACCTCCGGGAAACCTGGCTGGATGACGGATCGAGGGAAGATCTTTATCAAGTTTGGTAAGCCAGATGAGATCGAGTCGCATCCCGCTGGCGGTCAATACGAACGTATGTCGTACGAAGGCGGGGGAACAACAACCACCTATCCCTTTGAGAGATGGTTCTATCGATACATACCAGGCGTTCGCAGTGGCGCGGAAATCGAATTCGTCGATCCTTCCGGAACCGGTGAGTACCGAATGGCCCGCAATCCCGATGAGAAGGACGCCATGTTGCATGTGCCCGGAGCTGGGCCCACACTTGGTGAGATCCTGGGAGTTGAAACAAGAACGGACCGGATCGCGGGGGTGGGAGGATTGGGACGCGCAAATTACCTTCGAGAACAGGACTCACCCTTCGCAATTGCGGAATTCATCAGAGATCTGGAAAAGGCGCCCGAGGTCAAACGCGGCTACTTCGCTGGCACTCTCACGGGCAGCCCGAGAGTCGATAACTATCCGCTGAGCTTCGACATTCGCGCCGACTACTTTCGTCAATCCGATAACCGTGTGCTTACGGCTTTCACAATTCAGACCGACAACAAAGAGCTCTCCTTTCATGACAGTGGCGGTCTGCAGACAGCTAGTCTGAACATCTTCGGAAGAATCACGACAGTTGCTGATCGTTATGTTGGTGTCTTCGAAGACTCTGTTACCACGAGTGCAACCTTAGCGGAGCTCACTGGTACCAAGGAGGGGAAGTCTGCCTACGCAAAGGCTTTCATACTCGAACCTGGCCGCTATAGAGTGGATGTGCTGGTGCGCGATGAATTTTCGGGGGCGGCGGGAATTAAACATTATGGCTTTCAGGTTCCAAAGTATGAGCCAGACGAGCTCGCAGCTTCGAGCATAGTTCTCGCCGCAAAACTGGAGAGCATGGCTGGCCTACCTGCTGGTGGTCCATTCGTAATCGGGCAGACAAGAGTTGTCCCAAACCTGACTGGTGTTTACCATCGCGGTCAACCAGTTGGCGTCTACATGCAGGTTTACAATGCTGGCGT
>JBGPNE010000101.1:0-7622 GCA_041487335.1 Pyrinomonadaceae bacterium | reverse complement strand
CGATGTAACCGAGCGGGACTTGACCTCGCGCGATGATGTAATCCGGCGCGCCACACTTGATCCGTTGCGGTTCATTTGTGGCGGTGATCTCATCGGCTAGAGATTCGATAAGAGTTTTGAGTGCCGAACGGTGAGTGTGTTCGGTGGCGTTTCCCGCAGCTAGCTCCTTCTCAATCGTTTTGAGGTATTGCGCGGGGGTCAAGGAATCCTCCGAGTCTCTCATGAACACGCGTCAAGCGAGTGAATGCTACCAGAAAGTGCTTTCTGAGCCACCTCCGCTAGGAAGTGGAAGCTGGTTTGAATTTTGCCACTCAGATTCTCAGCAATCCTTCTCGCTTCTGGAGCGAGTGCTCCTTGGAGCAAAAGCAGCAATTCCAAAGCATTGTCTTCCCCAAAGGTTTGCGATTTGACAGCGAGAGTTTTGGAACCGCTGTAACCACCTTGGCTTTAAGGTACTTGCAGGAGAAAAACAGAGCCAGATGTAAGTTTGGCGTGCCTGATTGGAATCGAACTAACGCCGCTTCTCCAAATCGTAATCGCGTAGGCGGCGGTAGAGAGTTGAAGAAGATATTCCCAGGATTTCAGCCGTCTTGCCTCGATGCCAGCCAGTCTGTTCGAGCGCCGCAAGTATCTGTTGGCGTTCCATATCGCGCAGGGAAGCAGGCGATGAAGCTGCAGGAGCCGCGGAATTTGCAATCAAGCCAGGTTGCGACGGAGGCATCGCAATCGGCATTGAAACGTATGGTCGCACCACTTCCGGAGGCAATTCGGTAAGTGTGATGCGACCGTCATTGGCAAGAATTACGGCTCGCTCAATACAATTCTTCAACTGCCGAACGTTCCCGGGCCAGCTATAGGAACGCAGCGCCTCGAGTACTTCGGGCTGTAACTCCATCGAACTCGCGCCGCCCACCTGGCTAAGCAAATGCCGTGTAAGTGGCTCGATGTCTTCCGGCCTCTCGCGCAGTGGGGCCAGATCTATCTGAAAGCCATTGACGCGATACAGCAAGTCGGCACGAAATGATCCGTCGGCAACAACGGAATCCAGATTGCGATTCGTAGCCGCTACTATGCGCACGTTGACCTCGACCTTGCGTACGCCTCCAACACGAAAGAAAGTCCGTGTTTCGATCGCCCTCAAGAGCTTCGCCTGAAGCTGTGCGGGAAGCTCGGTTACCTCATCGAGGAAAAGTGTCCCGCCGTCGGCGAGTTCAATCAGTCCAAGCTTCCGTCCCTTTGCGCCGGAGAACGCACCCGCCTCGTAACCAAAAAGCTCCGACTCAAGCAACGACTCCTGAAATGCAGCGCAGTTAAGATCGATGAAAGAGGAATCCGCGCGATTTGATAGCCGATGGATGGCGTGGGCGATGAGTTCTTTTCCCGTGCCAGACTCGCCGGTGATTAAGACTGATGCGTCCGACGGCGCGACCCGCTCCACCAGTCTCACAGCCTCATTCATCGCCGCGGATACGGATACGATCTCGGGCAACGCAGATTGCCTGGCCAACTGTTCACGGAGGCGCAGGTTGTCCACTCGCAGCCGGCGCTTCTCCGCTGCTTGCTTCACGCGCACATCCAGTTCCGTGATTCTATAAGGCTTGGTGAGGTAGTCGTACGCACCGAGCTTCATTGCCTCGACCGCTGTTTCCACTGTCGCCTGGCCAGTTAGCATAATCACTTCGGGCGGATTTGCTCTTTCGTGAACGCGACGCAAAACTTCCATGCCATCCACTCGTGGCATATTTATGTCGCATAGCAAGACGTCAACATTGCTCTCTTCGAGCTTCCGCAACGCTGCTTCGCCATCAGGCGCAGCTTGCACTCTGTAACCAAGCCGCTCCAACTCCTTCTGCAACACCAAACGCAGATTGGCTTCGTCTTCCGCGATAAGAATTCGTGCTGCTTGTTGCTCGCTCAAGCCTTCGTGTCTCCGAGTTGATTAATTGCCGGGAGAGTGATCGTGAAAGTTGTGCCGACGCCCACTGCGGATTGCACTTCGAGACTTCCGCCGTGCTCCGCTAAGATACCATAACAGACTGCGAGGCCAAGACCTGTTCCTCTCCCAACTTCTTTCGTTGTGAAGAATGGCTCGAAAATCTTGGCTATGTTTTCGGGCGGAATCCCAACTCCGGTGTCGCTAACCTCGACCAGCACATAACTCCCTTCGTGAGAGCTGGAGATCTTTAGCACTCCCCCCTCCGGCATCGCATCCACAGCGTTAGTCGCCAGAGCGATTATTGCCTGTTGCAATTGGCCGGGATCACCGGATACTGGTGGAAGATCGTCAGGCGTTTCAATAGTAGACTGGATATTTCCGCCGCGCTGTTGATGTGACAAGAGACGAGCTGCTGCAGCTATGACATCGCCCAGATTGAGCGGAACGTGTTGGGCTGCCCGCGTGCGGCTGAAATCGAGCAGGCCATTGGTGATTGTCTTGCAGCGAAAGGCCTCGCCACGAATGAGGCCAAGATACTCAGTGAGGTCATCCAGCGCCGCCGAATTCGCGAATGCACCCTCCTGGAGACGTGATTCCAGAGCTTCCGCGCAAGCTGAGATAGTTGCCAGCGGATTATTTATTTCATGCACCACTCCCGAGGCAAGACGTCCGATCGCAGCAAGCTTTTCGGCACGCGCTACCGCTCGATTCGCTTCAACTCTGGCACTGATGTCTTCACCCACCGTGATCACATGAGAGACCTGGTCACTGTCATCAATCCACATCGGAATCTTGCTAATCAACCAGTGCCTGGTCTCGCCGCTGGCGATGCTAGTCTCTTGCTCGAGCCGTTCAATTTCACCACTTTCGAAGACACGAGCGAATTCTCTTTCAAGTACCTCGCGTTTTTGGCGTGTCAAGACGTTGAAAATATTCTTTCCCAAGACCGAGCCGCGGGGAAGACCTAACTCCCCTAGCTCCCGATTGCGATTCCAGACGACGATGCGATAGTCGCCATCGACGGCGTAAAGCGACAAAGGAAGACTGTCGATGATTGCCTCGGTGAAGCGCCGCTGCGCTTCGGCTTCCGTTGTGCGGCGATCAACCTCCTTCGCAAGAGTTGTTGAGACCTCGCGTGCGGCCTGGTAGAGAGATGAAATGTGGGCTGCGAGCGCGGTCAGTTGCGCGGCAGCATCGATCAATCGACACTCTGTTTCGCCACAGTCTTCTCGCCTGTCAAATGCAACTATCAATGCACCCTTCGTGCGGCCCCCGAAACGCAGGGGCGCCACATACTCGATTTTGTGCGCTTCATCACGCAGGAAAAAGCCATCTGCCTCATTAACCAGAAGAGGAACCATAGTGTACGGTGAGGCCAGCCAGGTATGCAGGCGATCCAGTTCAAGAGATGAGACATTCTCGGCGCCGCCTTCTCGGTCAAAAACACATCCAGCCTCACTGCCTCCGTCCAGCTTTACATATGCAGCGCAGAGTGCTGCACCGGTCCCTTCATAGGTGGAACCCGCAACGAGGCGCATAAGCTGGTCCGGCTCAAGTGCTCGCAATAATCCGCGACCGAGGTCTGCTAAAAACCTCAGCTCTCGGTTACTTCCAATGAGAGCCCATTCCCGCTGAGCCGCCTTGAGGTGCGATGCGACCCGGGAAACGATTTCTCCCGGAGTAGAAGGCTTGGTAATGTAATCGTCCGCGCCGGCGGCAAATGCTTCAACTTTTCGGCTTTCAAGGTCGCTGTCGGAGAGCGCAACTACCGGCAACTTGCTGGTACGTGCGTTAGCCCGCAAAAGCCTGCACAGCGCAAGGCCATCGACGCCTGGCATCTCAAGGTCGAGCACCACAAGATCGCAATGCTCTTTGTGAAGAAGACGCAGCGCAGATGGAGCGTCGGCCGCCGCGAAAACGTCAAGGCCGGCTGCCTCGAAGATACCGCGCAGTCTCTGTCGCGCGTGGTTATCGTCGTCAACAATGAGAACGGTTGCGTGTTGTTCAGGGATGCTGGCAGGAGCAGACATGCTTCAATCCTAGACCACACCGGTCGAGTCGGGGCGAGAAGCACCATGACGTCTTCGCGTCCTTGCCGGTCAACTGGGAGTGCGGCGCAATAAGCGCCCTTCTAGCGATTGAAAGCGATGGAGATGGGAATGTCAAGATGCGAGATGAGCGCGACTTGCCTGTTATCGTCGGCTGGGGGAGACCTAATCTAATTCACGGAGACCGAAGCAAGGTTTTCATTCTCAAACTTCAGGACACCCTCAGAAGGATCGGCTTTCCTGGAGATCTTATCGAGTTTGTGGTCCGACTTGGCACGGTACATGGCCTGGTCGGCGGCGACCAGGAGTTGATCGAGAGTCTCACCATCGACCCCATAAGTGGAAGTGCCAATGCTGATACCGACGCGCGCCTCACCATTACCGCGAACCCGCAATGAGAATCTCGCAACAGCATTCTCGATGCGAAAGCGTAATTCTTCCACCTGGCTGCCCGCCAGTTCCTGGACAATTGCAACAAACTCATCTCCGGCATAACGTGCGAGGAAATCGTATTCGCGCAGTTGGCTCTGGATAATGCGCGCCATCTCGCGCAGCATCTTGTCTCCTACGTTATGGCCAAAAGTGTCATTTACGATCTTGAAATCATCAAGGTCGAGCATCACAACCTGGAAGGGACGGTTGGTTCTGCGGGCACGCGACGCCTCCTCCTCAAAGCGGAGGGCAATATAACGCGCATTCGGTAAACTCGTAAGCGGATCAGTGAGCGCGTTCGACTCGGCTTCCGCGTGATGCATTGCGTTGGCGAGCGCGTCCGAACCAAGCTTTGTCACGGTTTCGAGCAGTCGCATGTGGTCGTCGGTATAGTGGTCTAGCACCGTCGAATAAACAGATAGTGCCCCGAGCAACGCGTCGTCCTTGAAAAGTGGCAGGGATGCCATTGATCGATATTCACAGTCCATTTCGAGTCCCGCAAAATCCAGCCTTGGGTGCAGTTGGTTAATGGGACTGCGATTTGCTAAAGCGAACCCGGTCACTCCTTCACCAGGCGCAACGCATCTCGAGGACAAAGCCCTGGCATCTATTCCCGCGACGTGAGCGGCGGTTGCATAGCCTTTCAGCTGGTCATACAGGTAAACAACACACGTATCAAACGGCACGACGTGGCCAACCCTATCAACCAGAATGCCGAGCGTGGCTTTGACGTCAAGCGACGAGCCAAATGTGCGCGCAATCTCATACATAGCGTAGACTTCTTGATGGGCATTCTTGATCTGATTGTAAGCCACATAACAGCCACGCTCTCTGGTTTGCGCCATGTCAACTTCGTTAAGCGTAAACGGCTCGTTCAGTTCGTTGGGAGCCAATTGCTGGGGTAGGCCAAGCTCGGCTATTCGTGCTTCAAATCGCGTCAGGTGCTTTACGAACTGGTTAACGACATTCGGATCAAAATGCGTGCCGGCACCGCGCAGCAGTAAGGCAATCGCTTCGTCACGCGTCATGCCACGTCGAAAGGGACGATCCTCCCTCACTGAATCGAAGCAATCGACGACAGAAATGATGCGTGCTGTGATTGGTATCTGCTTGCCTTTGAGTCCGTCAGGATAACCATGCCCATCCCACTGCTCATGATGGTGTCGCACAATCGGAATCACCGGATAAGGAAAGTCCACACGGCTGAGAATCTGGGCGCCGACAGTCGTGTGAATCTTCATCTTTTCAAACTCAGCGGGCGTCAGTCTCCCGGGCTTGTTGATAATGTGGGCGGGCACAGCAAGCTTGCCAATATCGTGAAGCAGGGCGCCGGCTTTCAGCGCCGCGATCTCATCGTGGGCTAGTCCGAACGCCTCGCCCAAGCCGGCGGCGTATATCTGGACGCGGCGTACGTGGCAATGTGTGGTCTGATCCTTTGCGTCAATCGCTGTCGCTAGCGCCTCAGCCGTTGCGAAATGTAAACGGCTAAGTTCCTCCGCCTCGCGCGTTTTCGCGTTTAGCCGGCACCATGCCACGTACATGAAATACGCAGCAGCCATCACCGTAAGACCGACGAATGCAGTTGAGAGTGCCTGATGGATAGTGCAGGCGCCTATCACGGCGCCTGCCAGGATTATTAGGAAGAGGTTAAGCCTCGCAGCGTGTTTGTCATTAGACATGTCGAGTAGATCCCTTGACGCTCCTCAGCTCGCTGAATGCTTCCCTGGGTAGTGTTGCAGTTTAGTGATCCACAACCACAACCGGACTTCCATTCAACTACAGAACCGAGGAGCGGTAGCGACCGGGTCTGGTAGCGTCTCACTTAAGTGATGTGAAATCCTTAGTCATAGGCGCTAAAGTCGTTGCGCAACGTGGACCCGGTCGCTACCGCTCCTCGGTTCTGTAGTTGAGTGACTCCGCCGCCCGTCGTGCCAAACTGCACCAGTACCCTTCCCTGGTCCTTGTTGAATTTCTTGCGTCTCTCACAGCAGAACCCTGCCCGCGGTTTTCGGGAGCCGGAAGCGATATTCTGGAGCAAATCAGCATCGCTTCCGGCTCCTGTGGGACAAGCGGCAGGCCGAGTCGATTGCCTGCCATGCTGGGTGAGATTCCGACGCGCGGCGTATTGTCTTGCCAACGCCACATTTCAAAATTGGCGGCTCGGACTCCGTGCGGAGAGCCCGTGAAGCTCTAAGCCTCTGAGCCGCAGCTATCCCTAACTCAATTCATGTGCCGTTCTGATAAATGAGGATGGACAACGCTAAAAGGCTTTGTTTTGCGTGCCTTTGCGAACTCAGCCAACTAGATCAACCCGGGAAATGCGACTGCGCGAAATCAACTTGACGGGTCAGCTTGAAAGCTCGGTCAGGTTGCTTAAATGGGGGAGTGTTGACAATGCTCACGTCCGCAATGCACCCTTCACTTTACTGTTGGACAACGAATAATTGAGTGATTCTTTGCGAATCATTACGGTCCGACTCATCAAGCGGGGTCCCCACGCGGGCAGCCCGCGTGGGGTGCAAGCACTCATCAGTTTCTTTTCCTGGCGGCTAACTTTTGGCTAGATCGATCAGCAAGAGTTTAAAAACAAATCCACCGATTGGTTATATCGACCTGCTCCGGCACAACCGTGGCTTTCGCCAACTGTGGCTCGGCCAGGTTGTCAGTCAAATGGGCGATTGGTTTGACACGATTGCGCTTTACACGATCATTCTTCACCTTACCGGATCGGGCCGTCACATCGGACTGTTACTGGTCGCGCGCTTCGTCCCTAGTTTTGTATTCGGCCCGATATCCGGGGTCGTTGCGGATCGCTTTAGTCGCCGCTCCATCATGATCATTTCTGATCTGCTGCGCGCGGTCGTAGTGCTGGGCTTCCTCTTCGTCCGCCGCGCCGATCAGTTATGGATTATTTACGTGCTGACAGTGTTCCAACTCGGACTCTCTACATTCTTTGAACCCGCCAAGACCGCCGCGATTCCATCGCTCGTTTCTAACCGGGAATTGGTTGCCGCCAATGCGATTTCCTCTGTGACCTGGTCGGTAATGCTTACCCTCGGGGCGGCGATTGGAGGGTTGATAACGGGGTGGTTCGGAACCAATGTAGCATTCCTTCTCGATGCGCTGACGTTTGCTCTTTCCGCTGTACTAATTGCCAGCGTGCGTTTTCCGACGCGCCCCCCGCGTGAGAAGAGCAAGCTTACAAT
>JBGPNE010000100.1:0-7650 GCA_041487335.1 Pyrinomonadaceae bacterium | reverse complement strand
TGCGCTGCAAAATGCGGCCTCGATTGCAGGCTTAATGCTCACAACTGAAGCAATGGTTTCTGAGCTTCCCGAGGATGACAAGTCCACCCCAATGCCGGGCGGCATGGGCGGCATGAGCGGAATGGGAATGTAACCCCTTTTTCGATAAAGTCAGGTAAGACTCAAGCGGCTTCGCTCTAATCAGAGCGAAGCCGTTTTTTATTCGAATTGAGGGCGAGGCGAGTTGCGCGATGTTGCGGTCAATACTACATTATTCCTGATCAAATCGCGCTTCGATTACGTTGCCATACTTTGTTCCGTGCTTCAATGCTAGTTGAGGGTATGTTGCTCGTTCGGCTCTCAGTCCTTTGATTCCGAGTTTGCGCTCGATTGCCCTGATGTCGGTCTCGCTACCTTCGATCTCCATAAAAAGCCCAAACGGTAGTTCGTCGATTACGATTTCGGCCTTGCCCAACCGCCAGGTCTCCCGCCGCTTTTCATACACCAACGCCCGCGTAAAGCCGAGCGCGTCCAGAATCGCGTCCATGGCCCCAGGATCGGCCACACGAGTTTCGTCTTCGCGTTGATGTTTTATTGAGGAAGACGTGGGAAATCGTTCTTTGTAGGTCAGGATTGCATAATTGGCGACACGGCGGAGGCGCAGTACGGAGCGGGCAATATCCAGGCTCTCACCACCGTAGAGCGTATTCTCTTCAAGTTCGTTACCGCGGAGCTTGGCGCCGATTTCCGGCAGGCGGCGAAGCACAGACTCGCGCTGCTTCTTCGTCAGACGATACTTCTTTTCGATTTCGATCGGCATTAGGAAATTTTGCGATCTTGAGTAGTTTTTGAATTTTTGATTTTCGATTTCCTGGCGCAGGTTTTCTGGTCGAGACAGGACTGACCAGTTAATCGCGCATTTGCACGAGTTCAATGCTTGGGAGAAAGCCAATCGCAAATTGCAAGTCCAAAATCGTAAATTGGTTCACGCTTGCCTCACCCAGCGCCACACTTCCGGAATCGACGCCTTCTTGCCGTACATAAGCATGCCCACGCGATAGATACGCCCGGCGAGCCAAGTTAGCAAGAGCACCGTGCCGAAGCCGATCAGTAGCGATAGCAGAATCTGAGACAAGGGCGGGGTTTGCGTAACGATGCGCACAAGCATAGTTATCGGTGAGAAGAAGGGAACCATCGAAACCCAAAAAGCGAATCGTGAATCCGGGCTTTGGATTACTGGAAAGGCAAGATAAAACCCGATGACCAGCAACAAAATGATCGGCATAGCCAACTGGCCGCCTTCCTGCGTCGTAGTCACCATTGATCCAATCAGAGCATAGACAGTGGCATAGATGAAGTATCCCAGCAAAAAGAAGAGCGTAAAATACACAAAAACGATGGGAGCGATATGTGGAATGTGCACGGGCAACCCTTTAGAAACAAGCACGCCCACTCCAAAGAGCGCGAAGGCACCGAAAGCCAGTCCCCATACCGCAAGTTGCGTGAGCGCAACTAGCGAGACTCCGATCAGTTTTCCCACCATCAAAACAAATGGTTTCACTGACGAGAACAGAATCTCGGCAATGCGCGTCTCCTTTTCTTCGATCACCGCCCCCAAAACCAGTTGTCCATACATCAGGATTGTCAGGTAGATAATGAACCCGGTGGCGAACACCAAGATGAAGCCCTCCCCTGAATCCTGTTCGGCGCCCTTCTCGCCGATCTTATAAGATTGAAGTTTCACCGGCTTTGACAACTCGCGAATGACGTCAGTCTTGATCCCCGCGTCGGCGAATCGCTGCTCGCGCACCGCTCGCGTCAAACCGTCCTCAAGACGTCCTGATGTAAAAAGATCGCCGGTGTTGCGGCCGAAAAATTCGGCTTTGCCATCTTGCAACAGATTGGCTGGCAAGATTAGAAAGCCGTCGAGATCCTTCCTGCGAACTCGCTCGCTTAATTCGGTCCTCAGTCGATCGATTGGCCGCCCGTCAAGGGCCACTTCCTCGAGTTCAAAGTTCTCCCGCTGTTGCTTACCAGCCTGCTGCAATCGCTCGCTGCTATTCGCGTTTAGCGCCTTTGGATCGACTGCAGTCTGCGCGCCTTCATCGTCGTCCTTAATCTCGTTCAGAATTGCCCGGTAAAGGCGCGTGTACATCTTACCGGTTTGGTCAACTACCGCAATTCTCACGGGAGCACCAGCTTCAATACTGAATATCAAAGCCGGCACGACTCCAAAAAGCGACATCACGAGCGGGCCGAGGATCGTTGCGACAATGAACATCTTCGTGCGCACGCGCTGAAGATATTCACGCTTGACTACTGCCAGAAACTTTCTCATTCGGCTTCACTAACCTTCTCGATGAAAATATCGTTAAGACTCGGCTCAATCATTTCAAACTTGCTGACCATAACGCCCGAAGCGATAAGCTTCTTCAGGAGGTCTTGTGCGTTAGCGCCCGGTGCCAACAGCGCTTCAATTTCGTCGCTGTGCCGCTCGATCTTGCTAACCAGGGAAGGGTCGTTGAGAATCCCGTTGCTGCCCTCAATCCTCAAGGCAACCGAGTTTCTTCCAAAGCTTTGTTTGATCTCACGAAGGCTTCCATCCAAAACCTTCAGTGAGTGATTGATGAGACAGATGTCATCGCAGATCTTCTCAGCAATTTCCATCTGATGAGTTGAGAATATGATCGTCTTACCGGCAGCCTTAAGATCCAGAACAATGTCTTTCAGGAGTTCGACATTCACTGGATCGAGACCAGAAAAAGGCTCATCCAAAATGAGCAGATCAGGTTCGTGAAGTATTGCCGTGATAAACTGCACCTTCTGCTGCATTCCTTTTGACAGTTCCATCGACTTCTTGTTCTTCCACTCTGTTAGCTTCAGTCGGGCCAGCCACTTATCGATCCGTTCCTCGACCGCTTTGCCAGTAGCATTTTTCAGCTCGGCAAAGAACCGCAACTGGTCTCCAATCTTCATCTTCTTGTAAAGGCCGCGCTCTTCTGGCAGGTAACCAATATGGTCTTGCAACTCTGGCGTAATCTGCTGACCAAAGAGTTCAATGCGACCGGAGTCAGGCGCGGTGATGTTGACGATCATTCGAATCGTCGTTGTCTTCCCCGCCCCGTTGGGCCCGAGAAGTCCATAAATTCTTCCGGCGCGCACTGAAAGGGTGAGGCTGCTTACGGCGATAAAATCGCCAAAACTCTTGGTGATGTTTTCCAATTTCACCGTGGGGGAATAGTTCATCATTCGTAGCCTTATTCTCTTTGGTTTCTTTCGCTGCGGTGACGTGGCTTATTATGCCTGGTCTTCGGGATGTTCCCGGTCTAATACGAATAAATGTACGTGAAGGTTTGCTGTTGCGCGTCTGCGTACATCTGATACATAGTTATAACAACAACGGCTCGATTGGTTCCAACCAGAGAAAAGAAGAGCTTCTACCCCTCGGGCTGCGGAAGCAAGCGTCTCCCCCAGGCCTTTAGATTTGACAGTTCTAGTGTCGGAAATTATGCCTGCGTCTAATAGCGCTATCAAGATAACACTCACAAGCATGCTGGTGTGGCTGCTCGCCTTCCCGCCAACTCTCGCGCAAACGCCACCAAATTCCCGCGCGCAAGATCAAGGGGAAGTTGTCCGTGTCTATATCGAGCTGGTGCAAACTGACGTCACGGTATTCGACAAGCAGGGGCATTTCGCTAATGGTTTGCGCAGGGAAGATTTCGAACTTCGGATCGATGGTAAGCCCAGGCCCATAGCCTTCTTCGAGAAGGTAACCGCCGGCAGCGTTAGTGAGGAATCTCAACTTGCGGCAGCGCGCGGGTCTGCAACTTCGCCAAAGTCTGCTATTTCGCCAAACAAGATCGATCCCGTAGGCCCGGTGCCTCTGGATCGCGGACGAACAGTATTCTTCTACGTGGACGACTTGCATTTGGGTCTTTCGAGCTTAACAGCAACAAGCAAAGTGATCACTCAATTCATTGAGAAGGAGATGGGCCAGAACGATGAAGCTGCAATTGCGTCGGCAAGCGGTCAGGTAGGGTTTCTGCAACAACTTACCGACAACAAGACTGTACTACGAGTTGCACTGCAACGGCTGAAGGTTCGTCCTTACTCTGTCCGCGATATGGAACGTCCGCCAATGACGGAGTACCAGGCACTGCTGATCGACCGCTATGATCGCGATGTAACTGATTACTTCATAGATGAATATATAAGGATGTATCCAGGGACGAGGCGTGAGACGGCAGAGAACCAAATTAGAAGCCGCGCGCAAGCGATTTTGCAGCAAGCGAGTTACGTTACCGCAAATACCCTCTTCGGGTTGGAAGGACTGATCCGTTCTTCAAGTAATCTTCCCGGACGCAAACTCGTATTCTTTATTTCGGACGGCTTCTTTCTCGACAATCGAAACTCAGATTCGACAGAGAAGTTGCAGAGGATCACCAGCGCTGCCGCGCGAAGCGGAGTCGTGATCTATTCGATGGATGCTCGCGGGCTGGTCGCCAGCCTGACGGACGCGAGTACTGATGTGGCCTTCGATCCTTCGGGCCGATTGGACCGCGCCACCCACGGTGAGTTACTTGCTTCCCAGGATGCCCTAAACGCTCTCGCGAAAGACACCGGCGGTCGCCCCACCTTTAATACAAACGCTCTTGAACCGGGACTGTCGCGCGCACTCAAGGAGACATCTGTCTATTATCTTCTCGCCTGGAAGCCGGAGCGCGAGGCACAAGGCAGGTTCCATCGGATTGAAGTAAGCGTTGTGAGAAGACCGGAGCTAACTGCACGGATGCGGCGAGGTTTCTTTGATGTGGAGCCAGAGCCAGTCGCCAAGAAGGCTAAAGACACTAACGGCCCGAAGCCGGCGGAGACAACGCCTGAGGCAAAGCTGCGTGAAGTAATTAGCGCGCCCTATCCGAATCGTGGCATTCCCATATCACTAAACCTCAGCTACTTGAACGCGCCTGAGAAAGGCGGACTTCTTTCCACTTCGATGCAGTTTGCTGGTGAGTTTCTATCCTTTAGCGCGGATGCCGGAAAATCCAAGGCCGTTGTTGACGTTGCAGGCTCGGTTTATAACGATCGTGGGCAGGCCGGTTTTAGCTTTAAGGATCAGTTGATTATAAGCGCGCCATTAACGGATGCGACCAGGAGTTCCAGCCGGAATTTCTCGTATACGTTTCCGGTTTTTCTTGGACCAGGACTGTATCAGGTTCGCGTGGCAGCGCGCGATGAGAAGAGTGGTCAAACTGGCAGCGCCCATGGTTGGATCGAGATTCCCGATCTCTCTTCGGGCCAACTCGCAATGAGTAGCCTAATTCTCGGTGAACGGGCTATGCTGACTGCCACCAATGTGTCTACCAACAATCAGAGTCCATTAGATCAAGTTGGCTTGAGTGTCGATCACCGGTTTCACAGGAACTCCTATCTTCGCTTTCTGGTATTTGTGTACGGCGCCGCACGCGCGCCATCTGACTCCAAGCCCGACGTCGCTTTGCAGATCCAGGTAGTACGCGACGATCAGCCCGTCGTCACGACGGCGCTCAAAAAAGTTGAGACAGAAGGCGTTCAGGATCTGCAACGCCTGCCGTATGCCGCTGAGGTTCCTCTCGAGGGGCTGCCGGGAGGTCGTTATTTTCTTCAAGTTACAGCCGTCGATCGCGTTTCAAAACGCAGCGCTTCACAGCAAGCTCGTTTCGAGATCGAGTAACCCGGCCAAGAAACCTCACATTAAAGGTAGATGTCTGCTCTGTTTGATGATCGGACCCTGGAAACCAACCAAAGAGCTGATCCTAGCGGCCGAGGGCAAGACTGTTCCAATACTCTGGGTCCTACCAAATCCCAGCGGCCTGAACGCGCACTATCAGCAAGAGGATCTCAACCGGCTCTTCAAGGAATTGAAGGCCGCGACGGAACCCGCGTGAGGAGAGTAGTTGAAGACCCGGGACTCGTCCGACGTCGAATCTCGAGTTCCGAGAGGACGGTCGGTTGACGAGCCCGGGCAGCGTGGCAACCCAATGGTAAAAAACGCTTGCAATCACGCTTTCATACCGGTTCCCATCTTTTCGGCCTTCATTCTTATGAAGGCATAGTTCAGCTGCGGCAGTGAATTGAATCCGGCAGCCTTCACGCAAAACTCTTTCGCCTTCTCCTTGTCACCTTTGCCCTGATAAGCCTGGCACAATCTATAGAGATCGTAAGGGTTCTGCTGGTTGGCCTGTTGGAGTTCAGCCACAGCTTTGTCGTAATCCTTTTCTTCAAGGGCAATCATCCCGGTCAGTTCGTGAGCTTGCCTTATCTGAGCCGGATTCTTGGCTGCTTCAACGCCTTTCCTGAATTCTTCTGCTTCCGTCTTCGCGGTTGCATAGTCTTTCTTTCCCAGCGCAACCCTGGCAAGGTTGTAGTGGTGAAAGCGTTTTGCATTGTCCTTAATCTCCTGCGAAAGGTTGGAATCCTCGGTCATCTTGAGGGTACGCTCGAAGAGTCCCTTCGCTTCGTCATACTTACCCGCTTCGACCAGAATGTTACCTTTTTGTTGGAGGTCGCCAGCCATTGCCGGAACATCATTGGTCTTCTCTCCCAACGCGTACTGCTTGTCCATATCCTCAAGTGCCTTATCCGTCTTGCCGCCATCGACATCAAGGACGGTCATACCAAAAAGCGCTGTCCGGCGCTCGCCATCGCTTCTGGCTTTATCAGTAATCTTCTGTAGTTCGGCTGCCGCTTCGTCGGCCTTGCCCATGTACATCAGATCAGCGGAGATCCCGAGGTGCGAACTAATGAAGTTGGGATCGATAGACAGGGCCTTGCGGTATTGCGTGATCGAATCGTCGAACTTACCCATCTTCAGGAGCAATTCAGCGTAGGAGTCGTAGGGATTCGGATCCTTAGGAATGAGTTCGATGTACTTCTTAAACGCCTGTTCGGCGTTTGCGTAATCAGCATTTTGCCGGTAGGCATACCCGAGGATATTGTAAGCGGGTGAGTAACTCGGAGCCAGTTCGGTGGCTTTCTTGTAGTGCTCGATTGCTTGCGTGACGTCTTGCTGACCAAAGTAGTAACCACCAAGATTAAGGTGTGCTCGTTCGTCATTTGGGTGAGCTGCAACGAGCTGCTCAAGATACTCCTTCTGTTTCGCGGCGTTTCCATTTGCGCCTGCCTCGGTGCCAAGGATAAGAAGCTTCTCTCCTCTGGAAGCCTTGTCCGCCAGGCTCACTGCTTTTTTGAGGTGGTCGAAAAACTCTTTAGCTGTCGGACTGGAATTGGCTCGGTTTAACTCCGCTAGTGCGAAATTTGGGTCAAGGGATAGAGCCTTGTCAAAATGCTGAATGGAGTCCTGAATAAGCAACCTCTCCGCCAGGTCTTGGCCCTGCAGGAATTCCTTCCTTGCATCCTCTGACGCAGTCGTCACGGGGATCTTCCCGCTGGCTGACGTTGCGAGGGTGGGACCCTTGGTCTCGTAGGTATTCGCACAACCACTCAACGTTACCACACCTAAGGCAACGACTATCGCCAACAAAAGAACCCGAGATCTATTACGGTGCATCGTTTTCCTCCTTCAAAGGTTGGATTAGGCCAGCGAACCCTTGAAGCGTCTTTATCGCCTCCGGATCCTTTGGCATAATGAATAGATTAAAATGCGTCTGACGAAGCTACTGCAAAGCGATGGAC
>JBGPNE010000099.1:0-7715 GCA_041487335.1 Pyrinomonadaceae bacterium | reverse complement strand
CGGTTCTGTAGTGGAGTGGTCTCGTCAGATGGTAATGATTTCGCGACCACTTCTGATCCCAGTTTTCACACAGGCGCTACCGCTAGATGCGGTTCTGTAATTGAGTTTTGACACAGTTTCGGTCCGCTCTTAATAGCCGCCGGTCCCTTAACGACGCCTCGCTTTGACAATCGCTGCATTGACTTTTTCTCTGAGGACATTCCGGTAGCGAGAACCATCGCCTGTCAATGCATTTGGAGACCAGATGGCCTTCAGCGGCTGGCCTATTCTTCCGCTGCCCTCCACTCTTAACCAATAGGTCTCGCGAGTACGCGGCACGTAAAGCACGAGACGGTAGCCGGGCTTTTCAGGGCTTGCCTCAGTGCCCGTGAAGAGGATTTCATCATAACCATCACCGTCGGCATCTATTCTCTCGGCGGTCCATTCGGCGTGGCGGAAATCTGGTGTATCGAGAGGACCTCGTGTCGAAACGCGGAAAGCCGCTCCGCGTTTTTCCATTACGAAAAAGTGGGTTGTTCCAGCTGTGCGTTCGTCGTGAATCGCAGCCAGTTTCGCGCCAGATCCTGTTTGCAGAACCTGCACATCGCCTATCGAGCCATGGGAAATCGAGGCAACGATTTGGCGGGCACGATTCGGCGAGATCGATGAAGAAGACGCGGGGAAACTCACTGTGTTGGTGCTGGCGGGATTTGCATTCGGAATCGGCACTTCTCGGTTGTCCTTCGCAGAAAGACTGCCGCGCGGTGCCGCCTGCGTCTGAGATATTTTCTCGGCGGGCAACCGAGCGATGTCTGTCGGAGGTTGCGCAGTTTCTCCGCTGTTAGCCCAAACGAAAAGCAGCGCGCCCAGGGTGATGACAATGCCGAGAGGAGCCGCTACGCGAAAGATAACGCTATTTCGCGTTGCTACCGCGGCGACGGTCGACGCGAGAGGATCCACTTCCGACCTGATGCGCTGTGGCTGCAATAAACTCTTCTCCAGAATTGCGCGCGCGGCGGCTGCAGTTCTGGGCCGATCTTCCGGACGTTTGGCAAGCAAACTGTGTACGGCAATCGCCAGCGGTCTCGGAATATCGCGTCGCAACTGCGGTAGAGGTGGAGGTGGCGCCGTTGCCTGTTTGACCAGCACCGCGGACGGTAAGGCGTCGATAAACGGCGGCCTGCCCGTCAGCATTTCGTAGAGCAGCACCCCGAGACTATAGAGATCGCTGCGCGCGCCGACTCGTTGGCCCAAACATTGCTCGGGAGACATGTATCGCGGAGTGCCCAAGATCTGGCCGGAGCCAGTGCTCGCATGAGTGGCAGTAACCTCGGTTGATGAAGCCAGCACCTTCGCTACCCCAAAATCAAGAACTCTTACGCCTCGATCGTTGAGCATGATGTTTGAAGGCTTGAGATCGCGATGAATGATGCCAAGCTCGTGGGCCTCTTCAAGCACGTCGCAAATCTCCACCGCGATCTTCACCGCTCGCTCTGGCGAGAAGGAGCCTTCGCGGGCTAATGCTTCTGAAAGCGTGGTGCCTTCTACAAACTCCATGATGATGAAGTGACGACCGTCAGGCAGATTGCCAGCGTCGAAAATCATCGCGGCATGCGCATGCCGCAGTTTCGCCATCGTGCGCGCCTCTCGCAGAAAGCGTTCGGCGACATCGCGGTCACCCGCAAATTCAGGCTTGATTATTTTGACGGCAACGGCCCGTTCCAGTCCGAGGTGAGTCGCTAGATATACGGTGCCCATGCCGCCAGTTCCGATCTCACGTTCGATGCGAAACCTGCCAGCGATAAATTGCGGGACATCCATGTCTGACCTTCTTTCGGGACAAAGGTCGCTCGGAGCGTTGCCTACTACTGCGAGGAGAGGCGCGCGTCCGGCGGCGCTGAAACGGACTGTCTCTTAATTTGAACCAGGGGAGAAAGACCCGGCATATCCGGCTCGATGGTAATAGCTTAGCATCTTTGGCCCCAAAGATAGGAACGTTTTGGAACAGGTTCCGAGTGTTCTCGGCAAATTTCGGATCAGCTCTTGATCGTCACGGATCCAAAATGTTGGGGATCCAGAACGTCTGTCCATCAACCGCTACACTCTTCAAGCCATTTTTAGGCAAATCCTTTTCTTTGAGACCTAAAAATGTAAAGTGTGGCAGATCGCTGAGCACGGTCTGGAACCAGCCGTGCTTTCCCAGAATCTCTCGCACGCGCTGATTATCAAACTCTGTTACGTCGAAGGCGAGCATCGCGATGTGTTGGGAAGTGCCTGGTGCTGCTATCGAATAAAGGATCGATTTTGAAAGGTCTTTGCTGAAAAAAACTCCGCTCCTTTCGAGTTCGAGCACTTCGGCGACCTGCTGATGAAGAGGCAAACCCTTCAAGCGGTTCACCTGGTCGGCAGTCAATCTTCCTTGCGTGAGCCAGTAATCGAGTGCCGGCAGGAAACGTGTATTCCACAGACGAAAGCTGTCATCGTAATTACGGCGAGCCGCCTCGGCATCATCGCGCGGCGTAATGTCCAGACCTTCTTTCTGTGCTTCTTCGCGGGCCTTCAATAGAGCCTTCATTGCCTCGGGCTGCAGCTCGATCTCTGCATCCGCAATGGTTTCTGTCACGTAACCCGCCTCTTCCTGAAACCTGGTAACCTGCTCTTCGTTTGCGAAGACGCAAACAGGAGGTGGCATAACTTTCTTATTCGCAAGAAACATCGCACCATAGTCTTCGAGCACACGCCGGGCTACGGAATCTGATATTTGACAGATGCTCTCAATGCTTGTTTTTCGTTTTTTGAGCGCTTTACGTAGCGCTTCATAGAAAGAAGCCGGTGCGCTGTCCTCGTTTTTCTCTGCTGCTGTTCTAACCATGTGAGTATTTGCGAGGGGCCTGCCACGAAAATCTTCCCAGAAAACACCGGGGCCTAAGCCGGTTCCCTAAGATACCTGCAGTAGCGATGATAGTGGCGTCCGATTGCAATGGTCAACAAAGCATTACAACGCGCGGTATACTCCAGCTGGTTTCATCACGTTTGAGCAAATGCAGATCCGATGAACGAGAGCTGCCTCTTTAAAGACATCATCGCCACCTACCGAAAGCATGGATGGCAGTTGCAGCGCGTGTTAATGCGTTCTGAAACGCGCGCTGAAGTAATCGACAAAGAAGAGACAATTCTTGAAGGAGCAGAAGTGGAACAATCTGAAGTGGACGCGTTGTGGTTCTCACGACCCTCGCATGGCTTGCGCGAAGCCTGGGAATTGCGGCTGGTGACAGAGAGTCCCTATGCACTCTTTGAAACGTTCGCAGCCGACGATCCAGAAGAACTAAGGGAAGAAGCCAGGCAGGAAATGGAAGCGCGTCTGCGCGAATATGTTTCGCGTGCTTGACCTGGAAGCGCGGGAATCCCACACGCTAGTTCATAATCTCAGGGCTGCTCTTACTGCTTGCCCATCTTTACCGCAATCTCCAGAAGTTCAGTCCCCCGCATCACAACCACCTTGACCGTGCTGTAAGGTAGTGCCCGCTGAACGCGCGAACGGAGTTCCTCTGGAGTACGGATGGGAATGCCATCAAATTCAGTCACGATGTCGCCTTCCTTTATGCCAGCGAGATCGGCGGGCCGACTCTGTAGGATCTGATCTAATCTCACGCCGAACATTTTTGTACCGGGTATGGGGACACGCTCGGAGTCGTCGGTTTCGTAACCAAACTGCCCTTTGCCTTCGGGCCTAACCCGAAAGTCCTTTGCCAGCCTATCAAACTCTTCCTTTGAGACCGTTGTCATTTTTGTGGTTTTCGTCTCACCATCGCGAATGAACGCGACATCAACTATTTTACCGACTGGGGTTTCGCCCAGCAGATCCCCTATCTGGTCCTCGTCATGGACAACCTGGCCATCGAAGGTCGTGATAACGTCGCCACCAACGAGTCCAGCTTTGTCCGCCGGCGCGCCCGGCGGCTCAACGGCATCAAATGTGACTCCACCGTCAGTCGTGTCAAAAGAATTGACCCCCACGTAAGAACGCGGAGGGGAAATCTTCACAACCCCAACGTTTATGCCATGACGGATCGGAGTGACTATGGCTGTGAAGGCACCGGCCGCAATGAAAAAGATCAACAGCCCAAGAAACATCCAGGTCATTCCACTCATCTGCCTGCGGCGTTTTCCAGGCTGGCAGCCTGCCGCGACGGTCATGGGTTCGCCCGAAAGGCCATAGGTTGTTGCGAAGGGCTGTTGCGACGTCGTTGCACGGTTTGCGGTTCCCGTACCTGGTTGGCCGTTCTGAAAACGAACCGTTTCCGTATACTCGGCGGGTCCCTCTCCCAGTCGGAAGCCGCAGTTGCGACAGAAGCGCAACTCGCGGGGCATGGGTGTGTGGCAATTGGAACAGGTGGTAACGATCGGGTCGGTTCCCGAGTTCAGCGGCATTCCGGGATTCTGTGACATGGCGACTTCTACCAGTATTTAAGTGACATTACTTTTTGAAAGCTACGGCAAATGTCTATACGCCAAATGGAGGTTTGCAGTTGCATTGAGGCTGAGCCTATAGCAATCGCGTCTTGATCTCAATTGGATTCTCAGGTTTCGGCGGCAGACTTCGCCCAACGAATCTGAGCTGGCACGATCGATGCTTTGTGTTGGCTGGCTCAAAGCCCTCAGATTAATCCAAATCAGCCTGGATTGAGTTTATAACTGAGTTATAGCGGGGGTGTCGAAGCGGACGGATGGACATCTCCGCAGCTTGAGTGCATCATCTTGACGCATTCGAAGAGGTCAATTTGCACGCTCACGATAGGTTTCGGAGGAACTATGAAAGTAACCAAAGCGCTTGCGGCACTTCAGCCGCTCTACGGTAAAGACAACGTTGAGATTATTACTTTGGATGGCCAGCGTGTGCGCGGAATCGTTCGCAGTATGAAAACCACGCAAGCGCTGACGACTCCCAGCGTCAAAATGGAATGTTCAAACGGTGAGATCGTGAAAATATCGTTTCCATCGATCGTTGAAATCAAAGACCACAACTAGTTCGCAGTAGACGGGTGGCAGTGGGCAGTAAGCCGTAAGCGACAGGGGTACCAGGCCAGTCGACCCGGATCTTCTCGTCCATCTCCCCATCTCTCCGCGTCTTAGAGGCACCCATTCTCGCCTTTCTTGCGCTCTTCGCGTATAGTACGCCGTTTCGGAATTCAGAGCACTTCAGGGATTGGGAGACACTATCGGCTTGTCATTAATGATTGAAGACTTTGGCGGACGCGTTGCAAGCGTGTGGTCAGAGCTTCGTCCCACTACTCGCGGGCTTGTCGAACGGGCGTTGCAGGCATCCACCACCGCATCGCCTCAGGCGCGTAACCTCCCCTACGACGCGCGCGCGGACCTCGAATTGAGCCGTTTGCTGACGGCACTCGACGATCGCGCTTCGGACACCGAGGCTTCACTGGGAACCGAAAAAGTTGATCGACTGCGGTACATTGCTGATACCTGTGCCGCCGTCTTGCAGGAGAAGACTCAGTCAGCAGAAGTGTTTTCGCAATTGGTCCGCCGAGCTACGACGCAGCGCGACTACGCGCGCGTAGATGCGCTTGCAGACTCGCTGACCCGGTTTGCTCCGAGTGAGATTTGCGAGCTGGCACGGTCTCAGGACGTGGTTGTGCGAGCCCTGGCTAACGAGGCGCTCGCGCTGTTTCCGACCCCAGTGCTTGTTAGTCTTCTGAGTGATCCCGTTGATTCCGAAATAGGGCGCGATGCTCTTCGCCGGCAGGCGGTTGAATATGGTTCGGAAGAGGCGCGACAGATCGTGAGTGCCCTCGATCAGGTTGATCTGGATTCGGAAACATAGGGCAGGCGGGGAACTAATTAACGTTCCTGCTTTCTCACAGAGCTGCCGGCGATTGTCTTTCACCAATCTCATGCAGACGCTGCACAACTTGGTCGATCAGCCAGTTTGGAGTTGACGCGCCTGCAGTAACTCCGACCCGCTCAACGCCTTCAATATCCTGGGAGTTAATTTCGGCAGGTGTCTCGATCAAAAAACTCTTCACGCATTGCTCCTGACAGACTGCCAGTAACTTGACGCTATTGGAGGAATGGCGTCCGCCAATCACGTAGAAAGCGTCCACTTGCCCGGCAAGAGCGCGCGCGGCGTCTTGTCGGTCACGGGTCGCCGAGCAGATCGTGTTGACAACCTGCGGCTCAGCGTCAGCTTTCGCGCGTACAGCTTCTGCAACTTCCAGGAAAGTCTTTAACTTAATCGTAGTCTGTGAAACAACAAGTGGCGCGCGGAGTGCTGGTAGTGAGTCTACTTCGCTGGCGTCGCGCACTACATAGGTATTGTTTGGCGCGTAGCCGACCACACCGATCATCTCCGGGTGATCCGGATTGCCAGCAACCACGACATCTCTCCCCTGCTTAGCTGCCCGCTCGGCAAGATGTTGGACCCTGGTGACGAAGGGACAAGTTGCATCAATCACTTTCGCTGCGCGTTCTTCCAACTCGCGTTGCACTTGTGGCGTAACTCCGTGCGCCCGAATCACAGCCACGGCCTTGTTGTCTGCCTGGTCGGGGGAATCGATCGTCGAGACCCCTTTCGCGCCCAACCGTTCCATCTCCTGAGCATTGTGGATCAGTGAACCTAGAGAACGAATGGGTCCGCCGCCTTCGTGGACCGCATCTTCCACCAGCTCGACGGCGCGTTCTACGCCAAAACAGAATCCGTATTCGTCTGCTAACAAAACTTCCATAAGTTCCCTTTATTTGTTCGACACGTCAGTTCACGGGCTCGGCGGTTTTACCGGCGGTGTCGTGAGTACAGGCGCGTTTCCATTCTTCTCGCAGCCGATCACCGCCCGCGACGCGTGCATCAATCCAGTCGATCTCCTTGTCAATCAATGACTGCACGCTGCTCCAAAACGATTTCTTTAGATCCCCAAGCTGATGCGCAACATCAGGCGGCAAGACTGCATAGGAAACGTCCCCAAAATAGCGAAGCACGTCGCACACGGCGTTTGCGGCACAATGAATCGATTCCCTGGTTTCCGTCATGATTAAATCAACCTCCCCGGAGCAAGAACCATAGTCAAAAGCGATTCTTGCAACAACTCATTCTAACACATCTCATCGCACCGGCTCACGAAGCACAGTTTCGGCAGCAAGGGCAGCAGTAAGCGCAGCTTCCGGATGCACTCTTTTTAAACCTGCGACCTGCAATAGCGACTCGCCAGTACGGGAGAGCATCCGAAAAAGATCCCCCTCTTCGGAGCGCGTGTCGCGAACAAGCAGCGGCCACGCGGCTCCGCTGGCCCAGCGAGCTGCTGTTCCGGCTGCCGAGAAATTTAGTTCTGGCGCAGGATCTACGCCATACTGCCACTCTTCAGTGGCGACTCTGAATCCGATTTCTTCAAACTGCGCCAGCGTTGTCACGAGCGTGTCTTCCAACTCGAGCTCGCCATAATCGCGATCTTCATCGGCCGTAAGCGCTGCCATAACTGCCGCCATCCTCGTTGCATCCACCGATGCAAAGAGTCCGTGCTCTAAAGCTTCGCCGACGATCAGCGGTCGGTCTATACGTAGATCCGCCAGCCAACCGCCGCGATCAGTGACTTTTTCTGCCTCGAAATCCAGATAACCAAATGCCGCAAGCACTCTCGCCCGCTGCTCGAAGGGCTGCCAGACCTCATTTCTGAGGGTCTCGATGCGTTGTGTCGATCGCTCGATTACTTCCGCGTTCTCAATCGATG
>JBGPNE010000098.1:0-7729 GCA_041487335.1 Pyrinomonadaceae bacterium | reverse complement strand
TTCCCAGTCCGAGAATTCTTGTTTGATCAAGAAGTAGCTGTTTCAGTGTGCGGCGAGAGCGTGTGAGTGTAGAGCGGAGATAGTCGCTTGTGAACTCATCTGACAGTGGTTCAGGCGCCAGCGCCCGAAGCTCACGACTGCTGCGCAAACGCGAAGACGCGACAAGTCTCATCCGGCCAAACTGCCGCATGTCGCAGAACACCAGCCGGCGGTTGTCGTCGAGATGAAAGATTACGTGAGAGTAGGCTGGCAAAGATTGCTCAATTGAGAGGCAGACAAACTTACCTGTCATGCGCAGGTGGACCAGCAGCACGCGCGAGGAGTCTAGTCCAATTAGAATGTATTTCCCGCGCCGGCTGACATTCTCAATGCGCGTGCCGCGCAGCTTGCGACTGAAAGCGGAGGGAGAGATGCCCGGGGCGATCCTTCTTAGTCTGAGTTCGGCATCGATGATTCGCCGACCCGCAATTTCCCCACGCAAAGCGCGCACGACGTGTTCGACTTCGGGCAGTTCAGGCATTCTGTGTTTGCCGTCCAGAACGTGCCCGATCCATACGCGATTAGACAGACACTTTCGCGATCAGGCTCTAGATTCTTCCCAGCAGCACCAGGATTAAGACAATGAGCAGAATCGCCCCGAGGGTTCCGCTGGGCCAATATCCCCAATTTCTGCTGTGTGGCCACCTCGGTGCAGCCCCGAGGACCAATAGAATCAAGATTATCAGCAATAGCAATCCCATCGCACAAACCTCCCTGTGATTGTTGAGGAACGAAAGGGGCGAATTTTTCAACTACCGATTGTCAGGGGATGGCGAAAAGGTAACGTCTTATAGGGTCAAGAGTCAATGATTTCTTCGTTACAAATTGGTCAAGAAAATACCCCTGACAGACTTTTAATGTCTATGCGCGAGCAAACTCCTCGCCCGCATTTAGCAGGCCGCTCATCTTTTCTATCGAAGTTGCTTCAGAATAGATTCGTAGGACAGGCTCGGTCCCGGATTGTCGAAACAACAACCACGATTCGTCTCCGAAGACGAGTTTGGTGCCATCCAAAGTCTCAACAGCTCTGACTTTGTCGCCATTAAATGCAGCCGGCGGATTTAGAGCCAACTTCTCAACTAGATCGAGTCCTGTCTGAACATCTATTTGCAAGTCGCGACGGCCAAAGTGGAACTCACCAAACTCCCGATGCAGTTCGCATAACATCTCGGAAGGAGTCTTACCACCTGCGATAACGGCTTCGAGGAAGAGAAGGGAATTGAGTATTCCGTCACGCTCAGGAATGTGGCCCTTGACGCCGATACCTCCCGACTCCTCGGCGCCAATAAGGATATCTTCCGCTAACATGAGTTCGGCGATATATTTGAAACCGATCGGCGTCTCGTAAAGCTTCAGGTTAAGCGCGGCCGCAATCCGCTTTAACAGCACGGATTGCGAGAATGTCCTCACAACACCACCAGTCATCTTTCGTTTGCGAGCGAGATGCAGCAGAAGCAGCGGCACCACGTCGTGCATAGTCATTATCTCGCCGCGTTCATCAACTGCACCCACTCGATCCGCATCGCCATCGCTGGCGAGCCCTACGAGCGCTCTTGTTCCAAGCACGCGCTGTTTCAGTGGGCCGAGGTTGCGATCGATTGGCTCGGGGTTTACTCCGCCAAAGAGTGGATCACGATCAGAACGGATAGTTTCGACCTCTAGTGCAGCTCCGCCCAAGAAGCTTTCAACCCAGCTACTTCCGGAACCATGCATCGAATCGACTATTACTTTTCCAGAGGAGCGTCGCAGGCGATCGATATCAATATAAGACGCGACCTGCGAGCGATAGCTCTCAATTGCACGCTCGAGCAAGTCATGTCCGTCTGCCAAGATCTCGGAGCGCTTCGGACTATTCGCATCCACGAGTTTCTCAACCGCGGCGGTTGTATCAGGCGATGCGCTTCCACCCCATGAGGCTTTGATCTTGAAGCCGTTGAAGTCAGGAGGATTATGCGATGCGGTAATTACCACGCCACCAGCAGCGCTTAGATCTCTTACCGCCCATGAAATCAGGGGCGTCGGCGCTGCTTCCCCGAAAACTGCTATGCGAAGACCATTTCCGACCAGCACTTCAGTAGCGCGTTTCGCAAAATGTTCTGACAAGAAGCGCCTGTCGAAGCCGACGATCACCAGGGGACCGTTTTGCTCAAGCGCATTGTTGATGACATTTTTGAATAGCTGACTTTCCGCCTCTTCCTTGCTGATCTGTCCGACGTCAACGAGTTGTTTGACAAGAGATCCTTCTTTGGTGGAAATGAGATAATCGGCATAGGCTTGCGCCACTCGTTCGACGTTCGCAAAGGTAAACTCACGAGCAATGAGGGCTCGCCAACCGTCAGTTCCAAACTTAATCGGATCGAGCAATGGCCTCATCGGCCATTATCTCCAGTGGTCGTATAGTCAGTAAGTGAAGTCTTGTCGCCTAAAACCGATCCTGGTCCAACAACCGCAGAGCGTCCAATGTGGCAACCGCGCCCGGCTATTGCGCCGGACACGCGCGCCGCTGCGCCAATACGCGTGTGGGGCCAGATGACAGAGTTTTCTACTCGGGCGCGTTCTTCAACAAAACAACCCTGGCCGAGCACTGAATTGATGATCTGCGCGCCTGGTTTTATCTGGCAGTCATCTCCAATCATCGACAGCTCATCGATCTCAGCTACGGTAGCTGAATCAAAATTTCCGCGCCGTTCCTTGATGTGTATTCGACCAACGCGATTTCCCAGCAAGTCCTGATGCGCTTGCAGGTAGCGTTCGGGCGTTCCGATATCGATCCAGTAGGTCCGCGGAGGAACGTGAGCGTAGAAGGTCTCTTTTCGCTGCAGAAGGTCGGGAAAAAGGCCGTATTCGAATGAGTAGTTCTCGCCTGATGGAATGAAGGTGAGCACGCCGGGCTCGAGAATGTAAGTACCTGCGTTGATCGTATTGCAGGTGATTTCATCTTCTTGTGGCTTCTCGAGAAAACGGTGAATGCGTCCGTCGGTCTCGGTTTCTACAAGACCGTAAGCGCTCGGATTCTGCACTGGCGTAAGGACAACCGTTGCGGTCGCCTTTCGTTCATTGTGTTCGCGTATGACGGCTTTGAGATCCAGGTCCGTAAGAATGTCGCCATTGAAAACGACCGTGCGCTCGCGAATCACATCCTCGGCAAATTTATATGCGCCAGCAGTACCCATCGGCTGCGGCTCAACTATGTACCTCAACTTCACACCAAAGTCAGAACCGTCGCCAAGTAATTGTTCGATTTTGTTGGGCTGGTAAGAAAGCGATAGCGTGATGTCTGTAATGGCAGCACGGCGAAGAGTGTCGATCTGATAAAGCAGGAAAGGCCGATTGCAAATCGGGACAATCGGCTTGGGAGTGTAAACGGTTAGCGGGCGGAGACGCGTGCCTTTACCGCCCGCAAGAATTAAAGCTTGCATGTTTGGTTACCGGGATTGCTGATCTGAAGGTTGACTGGCAAATGCCGAGTCTAACATTCGCTTATGGGCCTTTTCAATCGTACTATTTTTCGTTGAGATTGGCTTCCTTGACACCCATCAGGGTAAATAGTAAATGGATAATGGCTTTAGGCGTGAGCCGTGAGCGATGAATCATAAACCGTGAACTGTAAACTGGGCACCTGAATGGCGAACGCTTAACGATATTCAATGCCGCGATTTTCGATTCACGCTTCGCCGTTCACGATTTATGATTCACGATTCGCGATTGTAAGGAGTTGTGATGTCCGAAATTAGGGATGCAGTAATTATAAGCGCCGTAAGAACACCTGTGGGAAAGTTTCAAGGTTCATTGAAAGGTTTCCCCGCAACGGATCTGGGTGCGATGGTTGTGCGCGAGAGCGTGAGGCGATCTGGTGTAAAGCCAGAAGAGGTCGATGAAGTCATCATGGGCTGTGTGATTCAGGCTGGTCTCGGCCAGAATCCCGCACGCCAGGCAGCTCTGCGTGGTGGACTCCCGCCGACAGTTTCCGCGGTGACAGTTAACAAGGTCTGTGGGTCTGGTCTCAAATCGGTGATGATGGCAGCGCAAGGGATTCAGCTTTGCGATACTGATTTGGTTGTCGCTGGCGGTATGGAATCAATGAGCAATGCGCCATATCTGATCCCCAAGGCGCGCGAAGGATACCGGTTGGGAAATGGTGTGCTAGTGGATGCAATGATCAATGACGGGCTATGGTGCGCGTTTGAAAACTATCACATGGGTTGCACTGGCGAAGTTGTTGCTGAGCGGTACGCGGTTGGCCGAGCGGAGCAGGACGAGTATTCGCTGAACTCCCATCGGAAAGCTATTGCCGCAATCAAGGCTGGCAAGTTTAAGGATGAGATTGTGGCCGTTGAGATTCCGCAAAGGAAAGGTCCTCCAATCATCTTCGAGACGGATGAAACGGTTCGTGAAGATACGTCACTTGAAGGGCTTGCCAGGCTGAAGCCGGCATTCAAGGAAAGCGGCACGGTGACGGCGGGCAATGCTCCGGGAGTAAATGACGGTGCTTCGGCTGTGGTTGTCACCTCATTAGAGCGGGCTCGTTCTATGGGTATTGAGCCGATGGCCCGTATCGCCGCCCAGGCGACATCGGGTACAGACCCGGAGTTGGTAATGATGGCGCCAGTGGAAGCGATCCGTCGTGTACTCAGCAAAGCAGGTTGGTCACTGAGTGAAGTTGATCTGATCGAGTTGAATGAGGCTTTCGCGGTACAGGCTGTCGCGATTATCAACGAACTGGGACTCGACCCCGAGCGCGTAAACGTGAACGGTGGTGCTGTTGCGCTGGGCCATGCGATCGGTCAATCGGGCTCACGTCTGCTGACAACTATGCTATACGAGATGAAGCGTCGCGACGTGCACCGCGGTGTTATCGCGCTTTGTCTAGGTGGTGGCAATGCGGTGGCGATGGCCGTCGAGAGATAAGGAACCGGGAAAGAAATGACACCAGCAGATCACAATAGAGTTCGCTAGTTCGTTTTTGACCGGAGCTTGCACGAGTGTCTGAAATCATCGGTGTAATAGGTGCAGGAACCATGGGAAACGGCATTGCGCAGGTGGCTGCGCGAGCGGGTTACGCTGTAGTCATGCGTGATTTGAAAGATGAGTTTCTGGAACGCGGAATGTCTGCGATCGACAACAGCTTGCAGCGCGATGTTGACAAAGAACGATTGAGCAAGGAAGAGAAGCACTCAATTCTGGAGCGCATCAGGACAGCCACGGAACTCGACGCACTAAGCAATGCATCGTTCGTAATCGAAGCTGTTACCGAAGACTTGAACATAAAGACGAACGTCTTCAAAGTACTTGATCAAATCACTGCACCTGAAACAATTCTGGCTTCAAACACTTCATCCATTTCTATCACCAAGCTCGGTGCAGCCACGCGAAGACCCGACAAAGTCATCGGCATGCACTTCATGAACCCTGTCCCAGTGATGAAGCTCGTGGAGGTTATCCGCGGTATCGCGACATCGGATAGCACGTATGAAAAAGTGCGAGCTCTTTCGGAAAACCTCGGCAAGACTGCCCTCGATTGTCAAGACTCGCCGGGTTTCGTTTCCAACCGTGTTTTGCTGCCGATGATCAATGAGGCAATCTTTGCGCTCTACGAGGGCGTGGCGACGCGCGAAAGT
Organism: Pyrinomonadaceae bacterium; assembly: GCA_041487335.1. Classification (GTDB taxonomy): domain Bacteria; phylum Acidobacteriota; class Blastocatellia; order Pyrinomonadales; family Pyrinomonadaceae; genus PSRF01. Next base: position 2,072 of record JBGPNE010000098.1, on the reverse strand, counting down.
ATTGATGGCATCATGAAGCTCGGGATGAATCATCCAATGGGGCCGCTAGCGCTTGCCGACTTCATTGGGCTTGATGTTTGCCTTGCAATAATGAATGTTTTGTATGACGGTCTGGGCGATCCCAAGTATCGTCCGTGTCCATTGCTCAAACGCTATGTTGATGCGGGCTGGCTGGGCAGAAAGACAGCTCGAGGGTTTTACGAGTATTAGTGAGAACTCTAATGGTTTTCAGGCGGCAACCTGAACCATTGCGAGACTGAAAACTCAAAACTGAGCCGAAAACTGGGCCTTCGATGTCACAAGTAGCTCATTATTGCCAGAAATGCCTTGCCGCGAATCCGCTGGGCCAGGACTTTTGTGCGCGTTGTGGCACGAGGCTTATGATAATCGTCGAGTCTCCGACATCCCGTTATGAAACTGCAAGTGTTTCGAGCGAAGACCATCTGCTCGAGCGAATCTCTGCGCTTGAGAATAGGCTGGCTCGATTGACCGAGAGGCTCGAGCGCGGTCTGGATCTGCTTCTGAGGCAAGCACAGAACTCCTATTTTGATCGCGCGCTCGTGAAAGCGCTCGTAGCTCTTTTAACGGAAGACGGCATCGTGCAGGGTGAGAGGCTCGATCGTTTATGGAACGATCGCTGCCAGAAGGATGCCGAGGAACAGGAAGAAAGCGCGCGGCGCGAGGAGTTGCGCGTAAAAATACTGGCAAATTATCGAGGAGAGGATCGTGGCGTCTTCGAGCAGCTCATTGATGAAGGGTTCCTCTTTATCGAGGATGAGCAACTTGCGCGAGGGATTCGCTCCCTGCAACGCGCCGCGGAGATCGGGCGGGATAATGGCCCTTTACTCTCGTTTATGGGAGTGCATTTCTTCAAGACTGGCAAGACCAGGCGCGCGCAAGATTATCTAACGAGAGCCTACGAGGTTGCACCCGGCGACATTCGTGTATCCTTGTTGCTTGGTTTGACCTGTGCTGATGAAGGAGACGCTGAGCGGGCCAAAGAGCTACTAAACAGAGCGACACGCCTCGGCGGCTCGTCATTTGCCGCGCATTATGGCCTCGGCCGCCTTTTTGTGGCAGAGAAGAACTGGCAGAAGGCGCTCCGAGAGTTTAAGCGCGCCCTTGCGAGCAAGCCGTCACCTGAAGCCCACTATGCTCTTGGTTGTCTCTACTACCAGCTTTGCCGGGATTCGCTTGGCGCCCGCCACTTGCGCAAGGCAATTGAGATGGACGCAGCATATGGCGAGGCCTTTTACGTCTTGGGATTGATACATCGGCGCACTGGTCAGGAGAATCTAGCCAGAGAAGCCTTTGAAAGAGCCGGTGCTGTAGAGGTTTCTCAGCTAACCAAGCCCGCTGGAAAACGGCGGCAGGCGCATAACGATGAAGACGTTGCTCCACTTTTTCAAATATCAGCCTCCAATTCCCGAAGACTAATTACAGGAGGAGATCGGCGGCTCGCCGAAGCGCTACGTCAGGATGCCTTAAGTGCTTTTACCGCGGCGGATATCGACCGTCGTTAGGTCGGTCGCGTTGACAGCCTGTTTCTCGTCGCTATAATGAAGCCTTTTGTGCACTAACTGCCAAAATGCGTTATTTGATATAGGGTAGTGCGCAATGCGAATGGAGCTTGCAAGTCTTGAAGGCTCAGAGAATAAGTTCGCTCATCTGTACGAACCCGGCGAACTCGTTCTAAACGACGAACGGGTGCGTCTGATTGAGCCACCAAAGGTTTCCGGGCGAATCATTCGACCGGGACGAGAAGTAAAGGTCAATGGCCGGATTTCGGGCCGCGTCGAAGTCGAGTGTGACCGGTGTTTGAAGCTAATCCAATTGCCGATCGAGGCTGAGTTCAGGCTCCAATACGTAACAACGGAAGAGTATCAGGGTTTTCATGCTGCGGAGCTTACAGAAGAAGATCTGACGCTTTCTGTCTTTGACGGAGAGGTCATTGATATCGACGAAATCGTGCGCGAGCAGTTGCTACTGGCAGTTCCTTCTCACGCTCTCTGCCAGACAAACTGCAAAGGCTTTTGCCCCGTTTGTGGCGTAGATAAGAACCTGGTTGATTG
>JBGPNE010000097.1:0-7742 GCA_041487335.1 Pyrinomonadaceae bacterium | reverse complement strand
CCCGAATCTGATTAAGGCGGCCAGAATGATTCTTTCCTGGGGGCCTGAGGCGCTCATAGTGAAGCGGGGCGAATACGGCGCGGCTCTATTTACCGCTAAGAGCTATTTCGCGATTCCAGCTTATCCCCTGGAGTCGGTGTTCGATCCGACGGGTGCTGGAGACACGTTCGCCGGTGGTTTAATGGGCTACCTGTCCAGCCAGGAGAAACTTGACGAAGCAGCGATGAGACGAGCGATGATCTTCGGGTCTGTAATGGCGTCATTTAGCGTGGAGGAGTTTGGCACGGCACGCATTCGGAGACTAACCCAGGATGAGATCAACGAGCGCTTTCGTGGTTTTAAACAGATGACGCACTTCGAAGAGCTTCCATTTGAGCGTGCGCTGCCTGCCGCCAGGTAGCGAAAGTGGTAAACTTGCGACTCTGTTTTGTGGTGCGGAATCGCTGGTTGGTAGTGCGCGAGCTACATCTTGCGCCACAGTTTCGACTTTGAAGTTTTGAGTTCTGAGTTTTACACTGGATTGGAAAGCAGGAATCAAACTCAGAATTGGCTGGAGATTACATGTTTTGCCCTGTTTGTGAAGCTGAGTACCAGGCTGGAATAAGCCGCTGTCCGGACGATGACACCGCGCTGGTGGAGCGTTTGAATTCGCACACGGCGGTCCACGATCATAGTGAGGCGCGATTTTTACCGCTGCACAATCTGGGCTCGCCTGTCGAAGCCGAGATGGTCAATGACATCTTCGTCCAGAACGGAATCCGATCCGTTGTTCAGTCAGGCGGTGCCGACGCACTGTCCCCGCTGCTATCCAGCACTTCGCCCGGCGCTGTGATTCTCGTCGATGAGCGCGACTTTGATCGTGCACAGGAACTCTACAGCGCATTCTTCGGCAGCGATACAACGCCGCTGACGGGAACGGTGATTGACGAAGACGAGGATCAAGAATGAAGATAGAAGGATGAAGGATGAAAACACGAATGAACGGGCTGATGCGCTTCTTCTGATGACCGAAGAACCTTCAGAACCAATAGCAGTTTTCATTTCCGCTGCCAACGGTGAAGAAGCCGCGCGGCTGGCCGAGATGCTGGTGGGAGCACATCTTGCGGCGTGCGTGCAGATTCTGCCTGAGATCGAGTCGGTCTATCGTTGGAACGGGAGGATTGAGCGCCAGGCTGAGGTGTTGCTAATCGCCAAGACCACGAGATCAAAATTTGAAGAGTTTGAGCGTGAAGTACGCGCGCTTCACAGCTACGAGACTCCGGAGATTGTTGCCTTACCGATAACAGCCAGCTCTGCGGCCTACCTTGAATGGCTATACGCAGCCGTTGCATTCCGTGCAGCTGCACGTGATTAGAGGGCCTCTCAAAGCCGCTGAAGCCAAGAGCTGAAGCCGATTCCATGACCTCGCAGCAGGACCCGCCCTTAGCAATCCGGAGACCGAAGTCTGAGCTGCTTCTATCGGTCTTCGGGCACTCGGTATTCGTCTGAGATACTCTTGTCCAGCCCCCGCAGAGAGCTCTGGCTGTTGATGACAATCTGCACTACTTCTGCCGGGGAATCGGTGAGGTGCAGGAGCTGCAGGTCTTTCTCTGAGATCTTGCCTTCCTTCAGAGCGGGATCGCGTATCCAGTTCAATAATCCATTCCAGTACTGCGACCCGAAGAGCACCACTGGGAAATTGCTAATCTTGTGAGTCTGAATCAGCGTGAGTGCTTCGAAAAGTTCATCAAGTGTTCCAAAACCTCCAGGAAAGATGATGAAGCCCAGGCTGTATTTGACAAACATCATTTTGCGCACGAAGAAGTATTTGAACTTTAGCGAACGCGTCTGGTAGGGATTTGGTTTCTGTTCGAAGGGCAGCTCGATATTGCAGCCAACCGAAATGCCGCCCGCCTCGAAGGCGCCGCGGTTGGCCGCTTCCATGATGCCCGGGCCCCCGCCCGTGATCACGGAAAAACCGGCATGGGCCAGCAACGCGGCTGTCTCTTGCGCAACCTTGTAATCGGGATGGTCAGGGGAAGAGCGCGCGGAGCCGAAGAACGAAACACCGCGTGACAGCGTGGCCAACTCGTCAAAGCCCTCGACGAACTCCCCCATGATCCGGAAGACTCGCCACGTGTCCGTATGCGTGAACTCGTCCGGTCGCGGGCTTTCGAGTAGTTGTTCGTCCTGGGTGGTGCCGGGAGGACGGATGTCTCCCCCCTTGGTCCTCGGCATGCCCGCCTCCTTCAGATGCCCATGATGTTGTAGCCGCAATCGACGTAAATCACTTCGCCTGTGATTGCGGAAGCGAGCGGACTGCAGAGGAAGAGGGCGGCGTTGCCTACCTCACGTGGCTCGACATTCCGGTGCAAAGGCGCGCGCTCGGCATGATGTTTCATCATGGTTGTGAAGTCGGAGACGCCGCGGGCGGACAGAGTTTGAATGGGACCGGCACTGATGGCATTAACGCGAATGTTGCGGGGCCCCAGATCGTTTGCGAGATAACGCGTGCTTGTCTCCAGAGCGGCTTTCGCCACGCCCATGACGTTGTAACCGGAAACAACTTTCTCGGCGCCGTAGTATGTCATGCAGACGATGCTGCCGCCTTCGGTCATCAGAGGGGCCGCGGCACGGGCGAGTTGGGCCAATGAATAGGCACTGATTTCGAGCGCCGTTAGGAATGCTTCGCGGCCCGTATTTACATATTCACCTTCGAGTGCTTCTCTTGGCGCATACGCGATGCTATGAATCAAAAAATCGAGCCGACCAAATTCCTGCGCCAAGCGCTTGAAGGTCTCGTCAACCTCTTCCTGCTTAGTTACGTCACACGGCATCACCAGCGAGCCGGGCATAGTTTCACTCGTCAGGCCTTCAACATTGTCTTTCAACCGTTCACCCTGATAGGTGAAAGCGAGACGCGCCCCAGCTTCATGCAGCGCCTGAGCTGTAGCCCAGGCAATCGAGCGTTTGTTTGCGACACCGAAGACTACTCCGAATTTATTCTGTAGCATTTTCGAGGTGACAATCCCTTCGGTCTCATTTGCTTTTCGTTGCTAGGCGGCGGCGATTTGCGGTTCGGTCATCAGTTGCTTGTACTCACCGCTTTCGACCCACTGCAAAATCTCCGAGACGCGCCACACCGGGAACGGATGGCTCATGCCGGAAGTAATGACATCGGCCCAGAAGCGGTCGAGAGCTTTCTCGTCGTAGTTCTTCTGGAAATCGCGCGCTTGAGCGAGAAACTGTTCGTAATCCACTTTCGATGCAAATGTTCCACCGCACAATTTCATCATTGTCCGGCCGATGACATTCGCATCCTGTGTGACGAGCAGTGCAGCGCGATCGCATGAAAGCTCAGCCCGTCGTGCCCATGCCAGCAGCGCGGCACGCATAGTCATAGTCAACAGCTCTTTGACAATGGTTGTTAGTGGCGAGGCAAGCACGGCGGTCTTGGCCAGGAATTCGATCAGCCGAGCGGCCGTCAGATACAGCACGTGCTCCGCATGGATGTGACCGACTTCATGTGCAACAACAGCCAGGACCTCTTCGTCCGTCAGGCGCTCGATTAATTGGGAGTAGAGCACAATTACCGGGCGCTCGACTCCGCCTGTAAAAGCGTTGACTATCGGATTTTGCTGCACGAAGAGCTCGGGCATATCAACGCCAAGAGTAGTGCAGGCAATTTGAAGTTTCGCGTACAGGTCAGGGCATTGCTGCGGAGTAACTTTGACCGCGCTGGCTGTGAAGATGACGCGAATCGCCGACTCGCCAGTCACCGCCAGCAGTTTTTTCAGAGCGGAATCAATTCCCGGTATGGCTCGTAGTGCAGCGAGCGCGCGACTGTCGGCTGGGTGGATGTATTGGTCCTTATCCAGGCTGGCAAACTTCTTGTGCGGACCATCTGAAAGCGGGAGTCGGCACCGCCCGCATCGCGGTTGACCGTTACGTGGAGTGGTCTGGTTGCGCTGGCCACAGTATCGGCAGCGGACAGACTCACTGCTTTCGTCCCTGGAAGGATTGTCTGCCATTATTCAAAGCTCAATTGTGTACTCATTTTGGGTTAACTCAACTTGCGCGAAGTATCAATGATATGCGTCTTGAGAGCAAGCACTGAAGCGTTGCCAGTTGTCCGTGGTCATTCGTACGCGCTTAACAATAGAGCTCCATAACAACGCGGGACGCCGTACGCTTACAATACTCAACATACTACCTGACTACTGACAACTGACCACTGCCCACTGAACAATTCAATGTCTGAAATGCCGGATGCCCGTAAAGACCATCGCCAGTGCATGTTCGTCGCCAGCAGCGATGACTTCCGCGTCCCGCACGGAGCCACCGGGCTGAATTATCGCAGTGATCCCATGTTTCGCGGCTTCGTCGATTCCATCACGGAAAGGGAAGAAGGCATCTGAGGCAAGTACTGAACCCTGAACCGGCAACTGTGCTCGCATCGCACCAATCTTCACCGAATCGACGCGGGACATCTGGCCAGCGCCGACGCCAACGGTCTGGCCATCTCGCGCGTAAACGATGGCATTCGACTTAGTGTGCTTGCAGACTATCCAGGCAAAGAGCAGCGAGCTTATCTCTTCTTCGGTTGGTTGACGTTTGCTGACGACCTTCAGGTCTTCTCGCTTGAGCTTGTGAGTATCTCGCGTTTGGACCAGCATGCCGCCGCTAATCTGTTTGTACTCTAGTCCGCTCAACGGCTCGGGTGCGCCCACCCGTAAGACCCGAAGATTCTTCTTAGTCCGCAAGACTTCAAAAGCATTCGCATGATACTCGGGAGCTATTATGACCTCTGTGAATACCTCTACCACCGCCTTTGCCGCGACTACGTCTACTGCACGATTGAAAGCGACGATGCCACCGAAAGCCGAAATCGGATCAGTAGCTAGGGCTTTCCGATAGGCCTCTGCCGCGGTTGCGGCGAGTCCAACGCCCGCCGGGTTCGTATGCTTGACGATCGCGCATGCCGTTTCATCAAAGTCGCAGACTAGCCGCCAGGCCGCGTCAGCGTCCACATAGTTGTTGAAAGACATCTCCTTGCCGGATAGGATTTCCGCCTTGGCTATACCTGTAGATCCGCCAATGTCGTACAAGGCCGCACGCTGATGAGGGTTTTCTCCATACCGAAGTTTGGCAGCTTTTCGCAATTCCAACACCGCCGCAGAAGGTGGAGATTCTATGTCTTCAATAGAATGCGGAGCGTGCCCGCCGCCGCCTCCTCCCCGTGCGAATCCTCCTGCCTTTAATGTTAACCATTGATGTACTGCGTCCAGTCCGTCCTTCTTGAAGAATATGAGAGACCGGCAGACTATCGCGTCATAAGCGGCAGTTCGCTCGAATGCACGAATGGCTAAAACGCGTCGCGTTATGTGTGAAACCGCGCCCTCGTTGCGACGCATCTCTTCAAGTATGTCATTGTAAGAATCGCGCGAAACGACAACCACCACATCTTCGAAATTCTTCGCCGCTGAACGAATCATCGCCGGACCACCGATATCTATCTGTTCAATTGCTTCTTCGAGGGTGACGCCCGGTTTGGCAATTGTCTGCTCAAAGGGATAAAGATTCACTACAACCATGTCGATTGGCTCGATTCCGTGCTCGCGCATGGCGGCCAAGTGCTCAGGATTGTTTCGTAGCGCTAACAAACTCCCATGGATTCGCGGATGCAGAGTTTTCACGCGGCCATCCATCATCTCTGGAAATCCGGTTACTTCTGAGATGTCGCGCACGTCAATTCCGGCCTCACGCAGCGCCTTTGCGGTTCCACCGGTGCTGATGATTTCGACATTGAACCGCTTCAACTGGCGCGCGAAATCCACGATTCCGGTTTTGTCCGAAACGCTGATCAGCGCCCGGCGAATTGGGCGAAGTCCTTGATTGTTTTCTTGAGTCATGAGTCAGAGATGACAGATTATTACCGCTTGTTTAGCACATAACCTTCGCGTAGCTCCCTCACACGAAGCTGTCGGCCGGAGTGTGAATTAACGTCGACCTCAACACGATGAAAACGACCATCGCGCGATGCCTCATCTGGATAGAAGCCCAGCAGATACTGGCCCGCTAGATCTTCTTCAATTGACTTAAAGACCGCCGAAAGATTATATGACGCTTCCGGGGCGAGGGCTGACTTCGCATCACCAACCATGAAATAACGACCACCGGTTTTCTCCGCTAGCTCACGGAAGCCTTTCGCCGCAGGACGCGGAACTAGACGACCATTACGCGGTGAGAATATTGGAAAATGAATTACGTAAAACGAGATGCCTTCCTGCTGTGCCCGTTGAATCACCCCAGTTGCTTTTGTTACGCTCGCTGTATCCAGCCCATCACTCGTCAAAATAATGATTCGCCGCTCAGTGGGTATGCTCCTGAGTTCTGCGAATAATTGAAGCGCAGTCATCGCGGAGTCGAAGATTGCAGTTCTTCGATTCGAAACCGCGGGGAATTGGAAACCCGAACGCGCTTCGTCAATGTCGGTCGTAAAGGAACGGGCAATGTCCAACCTGTCACTGAAGCGCAGCACGGCAACTTGCGAGCCTGGACCAAAGCGAGAGAAGAGAGAAAGCGCTGCCTCACGCTGTTGAAGAAGGTACTCGTGCGCGCTCCCCGAAGCATCAAGAAGAAAAGCGAGTGCCACATCGTCCGTTCCGGCGGAGAAGAAGTCCAGCTTCACTATTCTGTTGTCATTGCGCATCGCAAAGTCTTGCTGACCTAGACCAAACACGCGGTGGCCCTGAGCGTCCGTGACAATCGCGGGAACAGTTACTAGGTCTGTTCTGACTCGAACGACATCTTCCGTTTGGTCTGAAGTTTCCTGGGCGGCTGCCGGTAGGATGGTGGAGAGCACGAGGGCCGATATGGCCACTGGCTTAAAGAGCAGGTTCAAAATAGACCCAACTGTTGGAGGACAGAATACTGCTCCTAACGCTTGAAAACGCAGGTGCATCTTGCAGTTTCGGGCTAGATGAAGAAGCGCCCGAACAGCAAAATGCTCAAAATCACCAGGATTGTGATGACGATGATCTTGACCAGACTCAAAGTTAATTCCTCTATAGTTAAGGCCAAAAGCGGGAAATCAAAATGGCATCGAAACAAACCGTATTCTACGAGCGCCTAACGCCGACTGTCAACGAAAAGCTAAGTGGCTTGTCCACCAATTGGAACCGAATGACGTTCGTCTTTCGGTGTTGATTGGCATTACGACCAGATCTCAGGAAGAGTTCAGCCTACTTGAATCTTAGCGCTAGCCGGCCACTAAAAAGTTGTGGATTGCCTACATGTGTGCCACTGAACACCGACTCGAAATTGTAAAGAAACAGCTCATTCGTCAGATTCTGCACATCGAACTGAAGATTCATGGAGGCTCTCTCCTCTTGCAGGTCTAAGGCCAACCGAGAAATCCAAGATTGTCCTTGGACGAACGCGGCCGCGCTGGAAATCTATCTCTTTGTAAAGGCGTGGGTCGAATCCTTGCGCCACAAAATCGGCGAGCGTCGTGCCCGGCTCAACATCCGTGGGAACGCCCGAATCGTACCTCCCACCAAATATTGCGTACAGACCAGACGGGTGATGATTGTATCCCAGTTGAAATTGCGCCTCATTGCGTTGGTCATGGTAGTTGGCGAATTTGAGTCCCGCTATCTGGAGGTTATAATTTCAAGGTGTTCTCCCCTGGTTAGATACGTTATTCTCGGTTTCTGGTTGTTGGAGCATCTTGAATCATGCATCCCAGCTACTGCAGAAGT
>JBGPNE010000096.1:0-7764 GCA_041487335.1 Pyrinomonadaceae bacterium | reverse complement strand
TTTGGATTTTTCTATTTCATCCGTGGTGACATCAACATTTCCCGACTGCGCTCTCTGGCTTCGCCAGAAGCTGTCGAACATGTAGTTGAGGATGAAGAGATTGTCGCTGATGAAGCACTGATTGAGGAACAATTCGGAACAATTGCTGCCGGTGAGTAAATTGTGTTTGAAGGGCTTGATGACAATCCCGTCTCCTGAGGTCCAGTGATATGAAGTGTCCATTTTGCGGTTATCTGGAGGACAAGGTGGTCGATTCGCGTGAGTCTCGCGAGGGCGATGCAATTCGCCGTCGGCGAGAGTGTTTGCGATGCGAACGGAGATTTACGTCTTACGAACGCATTGATGAGATACCATACATGGTCGTCAAGAAAGATGGACGGCGGGAAACATTTGATCGAAACAAGGTAATGGCGGGGCTGCTCCGGGCGTGTGAAAAACGACCCGTACCTTCTTCGAAACTCGATGCCATCGTCAATGCGATCGAAAAATATGTTCAGGAGTCGTCGGAGCGAGAGCGTCCAACAAGTAAAATAGGCGAGATGATCATGCGTCGTCTCAAGGAACTCGACAAGGTTGCCTATGTGCGTTTCGCCTCAGTCTATTTAGAGTTTGAAGACGTTTCCGAGTTTATGACCGAACTCAAACATCTTGTGCGGACGCGTGGCGGCGGCTCAGCGGGCAGGAAGAGCTAGAAGATGACCTCGAATCATTAGCTTGTCGTTGGACTCAACAACTTGGGACTTTGATTATGAAGCCTATACGGACAACCGGGCTGGAACGACTCGAATTGCAACGTCTCCGTGACCGCGTCGGCCGGTTGTTTGCTGCCCTACAGGAAGCGACTGACGCAGATGATCCATTGGCTTCGGGCGCCTGGGCTCCTCCCGTTGATCTTTGTGAGACCGATGACGCCATCTTCATCCGTATGGAACTTCCTGGAGTAAATCCGGATCAAATTAAGATTGGTGTGACCAACACTCGTCTGCGGATCTGGGGTGAGAAAAAGAGACGCGTGCGTCGCAATCGAATCATCTCGCATCTATGTTCAGAACGAAGTTACGGCAGATTCAGCCGGATCGTTCCGCTTCGCTGGTCGGTTAGCGTCAGGGATGGCACTGCCGAACTGGCCAAGGGCATTCTCCTGGTTCGTCTGCCTAAGGCCGTGGATCGTCGCGGGGCGGAATTCACCATCGAGGTCAAAGATACGACCAGCGAAAACGGGCAATAGCAATAAGCGAAACTTTCAGATCGGGAATAAAGTAGAATCAATCTTATGGCAATAATCAAAGACGCAGAAATCTCTGAAGGCATCGACACCACAGACAGTGAGCCACAATTGCAGATCCCAGGCGAACTGCCTGTGTTGCCGTTGCGCGACATCGTCATTTATCCATTCATGATCGTTCCGCTTTTCGTCTCGCGCGAGAAGTCGATCCGTGCGGTTGATGAGGCACTCGGCGAGAATCGAATGATTCTTCTGGCCTCTCAGAAAGATCTAGATAAAGAGGAGCCGACGTCCGATGATCTCTACAAAGTAGGTACGGCCGCCGTGATCATGCGCATGCTGAAACTGCCCGACGGCCGCATACGCATCCTTGTCCAGGGACTGGCGCGCGCCGAAATTGAATCGGTGGACACGGGCGGTGATTACATCCGCGCGCGAGTGCGGGTCATTCAGGAGATCCTGCCGCCAGAGCGGTCACTCGAAGTTGAAGCGCTAATCAGGAACGTGCGGGCTTCGATGGAGAAGGCCATCAACCTCGGTAAGAACATATCGCCTGAGGTTATGGCGATAATTGCCAACCTCGACGATGCCGGACGGTTGGCAGATCTTTCAGCCTCAAATCTTGAACTAAAGGTGGAGGACGCACAGTCTGTGCTCGACTTTGCCGACACGACGGCGCGACTGCGCCGTGTAAACGACCTCCTGAACAAAGAGATCGAGGTTCTGACTGTCCAGCAGGAGATCAATACTCAGGCACGCGCCGATATCGACCATTCGCAGCGGGAGTTTTATTTGCGGCAGCAGATGAAGGCGATTCAGAGCGAGCTGGGCGAAGGTAATGAACTCGCGGAAGAGATTGCGCAGTTCAGGGAAAAGCTCGAGGCTGCCAACATGCCGAAACCGGCCGAAGATGAGGCATTGCGGCAGCTAAAGAAGCTCGAGCGAATGCATCCGGATGCGGCCGAAACCGCAACACTGCGAAATTGGATGGAGATTATGACCGACCTTCCCTGGTCGAAGGCATCGACCGATAACCTGGATTTGCAGAAGGCCGAAAAGATCTTAAACGAAGATCACTACGGACTCGAGAAGGTCAAGGATCGCATTATCGAAGCACTCGCGGTGCGCAAACTCAAAGAGAAGCCAAAAGGCCCGATCCTCTGTCTGGTCGGCCCTCCAGGCGTGGGGAAGACTTCTCTCGGTCGCTCGGTCGCGCGGGCACTCGAACGAAAGTTCGTTCGCTTGTCGCTCGGTGGAGTTCACGACGAAGCGGAAATTCGCGGCCATAGGAGAACCTACGTTGGAGCAATGCCGGGGCGGGTCATTCAATCTATTCAGCAGGCAGGCACCAACAATCCCCTAATCATGCTCGATGAGATTGATAAGGTTGGCGCGGACTTTCGAGGCGATCCGTCGTCGGCTTTGCTCGAAGTCCTCGATCCCGAACAGAACAACAGCTTCCGCGACAACTATCTCGGCGTTACGTTTGACCTGTCGAAGGTCATATTCATGACAACAGCAAACGTGCTGGACACGGTTCAGGCAGCGCTTCGCGACAGGATGGAAGTGATCCGCCTTGCCGGTTACACTGAAGAAGAGAAGCGTGAAATTGCCAGGCGTCACCTGCTCCCCAAGCAAATGGAAGAAAACGGGATAAGGCCGCGCGATTTGCACCTCTCCGGAACTGCAGTGATGGCCATCATCCAGCAGTACACACAAGAAGCCGGGCTACGGCAGTTGGAGCGAGAGATCGGAAGGATCTGTCGCAAGGTTGCGCGGCGCATGGCCGAAGGGCATAAGGGAGCGGTCAGAGTCTCCCATAAGAATCTACACGAGTTTCTCGGTACTCCGAAAATAATTCCCGAGGAAGTGCTCAAGAAGGATCAGATTGGTGTGGCTACTGGCCTGGCCTGGACGGCAGCTGGCGGCGATGTCCTCTTCATTGAAGCTCTACGAATGAAGGGCAAAGGTAACTTGGTCTTGACGGGACAGCTTGGTGAAGTGATGCGGGAGTCTGCCCAGGCGGCGTATTCATATGCGAAGTCGCGCGCTAAGGAACTCGAGATCAATGAAGAAGACTTCAACACGCATGATCTTCATATCCATATTCCTGAAGGCGCCATTCCCAAGGACGGACCGTCGGCCGGAATAACGCTCGCCACCGCGATGGTCTCTGCGCTTTCCTTGCGTCCGGTGCGAAAAGACGTGGCCATGACAGGCGAAATTACGTTGCGAGGCAATGTCTTGCCCGTCGGTGGAGTGAAGGAAAAAGTACTTGCCGCCCGCCGCGCGAGAGTTTCGACCATCATTCTTCCGCAACAAAACCGGCGGGATTTGGAGGATGTCCCGAAGGAGCCTTTCAAGGACATAAGATTTGTATTCGTGGACAATATGCGGCAGGTCTTCCGCGAAGCCCTGAAAGAGAAGGTGATTCCTCCTTTGACTTCTCGCACTCGACCGCAGCGTGTACCACAAGCTGCGTCAGGCCGAAGCGGCTAGACTGCAAAACAACGATTGGATGAAGCGCCGGAAGCCTGGCCGTGTCGTAGAGTCTGGAGTTTCCCAATTCAAATACAGCAGAGACTGAAGTAACCGCCTGTATGGATTTGATGCTTCTTATCTGAACCAATTCGGACTGTTACTGAAGCAAGGTGGTGACAGGCACTTTGGGCAGATCGTAAGCTCGATTGGCTGCTACACTGAATTCAACGGCATTTAGGCACAACCACTGGCCAATGGCGAGCATCTCTTAGCTTGCCGCAGGCGGTTCTTTTGGTGGAAAAGTTCACCGGTTTTGCTTCTATTCTGCGTCTATTCATAGTGAAGTCCTTTGGTGGCATGATAGGGCGATTGTTTGACACTGCGGAAAGCCGTATGATAACCTCCAATTCGATGTGGCTCCGCTAACGCAAGAGCTTTTGTGGTGTCAACTTGTAGAGGAGCCTTTAGATACCTCGCAAACGTCGTGAATGCCGCATGTGACCGTAGCCAGGAGAGTCGCTGGGCGATTCGTACCATACCTTGGAAGGAGAACCACGAATAAATGTCGACGAGTTTCTCTCGTTTGATAGCCCGTGTGGCTTTATTAATGGCGCTCGTCGCCCCAGCGGCCAGCATTTTTGCGCAGATACCAGCTGGATCCTCGGCTCGCACTATTCCAACCGAAGTTGAGAAATCTGACGGTTGGGTGTCTCAGATCATTGCTAAGGCGGAGGATCATTTCCGCAAGGGCAAATTGAATCTCGAAGACAACAAACGCGACCAGGCGCGCGACGAATTTGACAAGGCCGTCGATTCAATCCTCGAGTCGGGTCTGGATGTTCGGGCCAGCCAGCGTTTGCAGACCTTCTACCTTGAACTGGTTGAGCGGATCTATCGCGAAGAAGTTCCGGTCGGGCATGGGCCAACCCAGGCAAACGTTTCTGAGCTTGTGGCTCAGAACGTCCAGTCTGGAACGGCCGAACCACGGAAGAGTCAACCACCGCAGATTGGGTTTCGTGAACAGAAGTTTGAGCCGTCCCCACTAGACGAACTCAGCAAGCTTGTTCTAACACCCGACGAACAAAATGTTTCCGAGGCAGACGTGCTAGCTCTCGAGCAGGCGAAACAGAACGTTAATTTCGCATTCACGATCAATCCGCTAATCCAGCAATACATTAATTACTACCAGGGACGTGGTCGCGCGACTATGGAAGCGGGGCTTCGCCGCTCGGGACAATACATGAAATTGGCGCGGCAGATCTTCAGTCAAGAAGGTGTGCCGGTCGACATTACTTGGCTGGGTCAGGTTGAGAGCGCGTGGCGTCCTAAGGCTGTTTCCTGGGCCGCCGCTTCCGGCTTGTGGCAATTCGTTCCCAGCAGTGGACGAGATTACGGTCTCCGTCAGACGGCTTGGATCGATGAGCGCAATAGCTTTGAGCAGGCGACGCACGCATCGGCTCGTTACTTGAAGACCCTTGCCGCTCGCTACAACGGTAATTGGGAACTGGCCATGGCCTCCTACAATACAGGGGCTGCTAACGTTGACCGCGCCATCTCGCGCGCGGGTACGGCAGGTTTCTGGTCGATCTATCCCTACATCGCGCAGGAAACTCGCAACTACGTTCCTAACATTCTGGCGACTATACTGATTGCAAAGAACCCGGAGAAGTACGGCTTCAAAGCTATTCGCCCCGAGCCCCCGATGGCTTATGACGTGGTTCAGGTAACGAGCTCTACAAGTCTGCAATTAGTGGCTGATGCAACAGACACGAGCGTTGACTACATTCGCAGTATTAACCCAGAACTTAAGAGGGATGTCACACCGAGAAGTGAGGCCTATAACCTTCGCGTGCCGGGCGGAAGATCTAGACAGTTTGTGGCTATCCTCAAACGTATCCCAGCTGACAGGCGTGATACAGCTCGTGTGATTTCAGTTGCCCCGGGAGAGGATTGGCAGAACGTTGCAAATCGAACCAGTATCAGCGTTGCTCAGTTGCAAGCAATGAACGCTGGCGTGGATCTAAAATCCACTACAAAGCTAGTAGTTCCGAACAGCAGTATTCGTCTCACGAGCTGGCGGCGCGCGAAGCCGGGCACAACGGAACCGAGCAACTCGGCATTAACTAAGATTCGCGCGCGCAAAGGTGACACCATCGCCAGGATTGCCGCCGCTCGCAATCTTGACGTGAATGAAGTTGCTCACTTGAATGGTGTGACTGCAGATGCTGAGCTTCGCGCTGGACAGGAGATCAAACTGCCAGCAACGGCTGGCGCCGCGCCATCACGCCGCCGATAACCGGGATATTGTAAACGCGTCTACCTCATCGATGCTGGCGTTTTAGAAGCTCTGGCGGGCGCGCTTTCGATCAATTCCAGAAAGCGCGCTCGATGCTTTTCAAAGCAGAATTCGGCCTTGTCTGTTTATGCTTTTCCATCTTCGCTATCTTCACATCGGAGCCTCCTCACATGCTGTTTCGCACTCTCTCAGCGGCCGTTTACGGTATTGATGCGGACCTCGTTGATATAGAAGTTGATCTGACGCCAGCCCGTGGTGAGTCGGATTCCCCGTCATCCGTCACGATTGTCGGTTTGCCTGATGCCGCAGTTCGCGAATCACGTGAACGCATTCGCGCGGCCATCTCCAATTGCGCATTCTTCTTTCCCTTTCAAAGGATCACGATCAATCTCGCTCCGGCAGACGTTCGAAAAGAAGGAGCAAGTTTCGACTTGCCCATAGCGCTGGGAATCCTCGGCGCCAATGGAGATTTGGCGGAAGAGAACAGTTTGGTTCACATTCTTTGTGTTGGCGAATTGTCGCTTGACGGTCGCGTCCGTGCGATCAAAGGAGCGTTGCCGATCGCGATTCTGGCCCGTGACGCCTTGATCCAGCACGTCATTCTTCCGGACGAGAATGCGAAAGAGGCTGCAGTTGTTTCAGGCGTGAACGTTTATCCCGTCGCCGATCTCCGCAGCGCCGTTGAGCTAATCGCGGCTTTGCGTTCTTCCAATCCGCCTCAGCCTTTGAGAGTGGACCCGGCCGCAATCCTGGTACAGTCTGATCACTATACGGTCGATTTCCGTGAGGTGCGCGGTCAGCTTTCCGCAAAGCGGGCGCTTGAAGTTGCCAGCGCTGGTTCACACAACATTTTGCTGATAGGCCCACCCGGTTCTGGAAAAACGATGCTCGCCAAACGTCTGCCAACGATTCTTCCGCCTCTGGAATTCGAAGCAGCACTTGAGCTAACAAAAATCCACTCCGTCGCTGGCCTGACCGGACGCACAGGACTGGTAACCGATCGACCATTTCGATCGCCTCACCACACGATCAGCGACGCAGGCTTGGTTGGTGGCGGCGCGGTTCCGCGTCCTGGCGAAGTCTCGCTTGCGCACCAGGGGGTGCTGTTTCTTGATGAGTTGCCGGAGTTCGATCGCAGTGTGCTGGAAGTACTCCGGCAACCACTCGAGGACCAGAAGGTCACAATCAGTCGTGCCTCGATGTCTCTGACTTTTCCGGCCTCATTCATGCTGGCCGCAGCAATGAATCCGTGTCCTTGTGGTTTCTGGAATGATCCGACGCGCGAGTGTCGTTGCACGCCTTTGCAGATTCAACGTTACGTTGGTCGCATATCGGGACCGCTCCTGGATCGGATTGACATCCACATCGACGTCCCCGCAGTGAAGTTTCGTGAGTTGACCGGCGACACTGCCCCGGAGACCGATAGCTCAAGCACGATCCGCGAGCGAGTAATTCAGGCGCGAGTACGTCAGCAACAACGCCTGGCTGAGGAAAAGATCTTCTCCAACGCAGTGATGACGCCACGGATGATCCGTCGCTATTGCCGTATCGATGCGGAGAGCGAACAAATGCTGGAGCGAGCAATGACGCGCCTGGGCTTGTCAGCGCGAGCGTACGATCGAATTTTGAAAGTCAGCCGCACAATCGCGGATTTGGAAGGTTCCGCAGAGATCCGCTCGGCCCACGTGGCCGAAGCAGTCGGTTATCGTTCACTGGACCGGACCTACTGGACCTGACAGGGAATGCCCCTGCTGCAACTTGG
>JBGPNE010000095.1:0-7787 GCA_041487335.1 Pyrinomonadaceae bacterium | reverse complement strand
GCAAAAGCGTGGGTCTACACCAAGAAGAACATGAACTGGGGCCACCGCTCATGGCATTTGCGGACGCTGTTTGCGACGAGGGTCGCAGCTCAGAACACCGACATGCTGCGAGAATTCTTCGGTGGCCGCCTGGCTAAACGAAAATCCAGACTCGTGCAGCGCGGCGTCAACACTCGTCGGTTTTCCTCTGTTGTGGACAGGCCCAAAAATATCTGCGAGTGCCTGGGCATCGCGGATGCAGTCGTGGCGGTTTGTGTTGCTGAGTTGCTGCCGGTAAAGGGCCATCCCACACTTCTGCATGCGATTGCTCGCGTGCCTGGGCTTGAGCTCGTTGTTGCCGGCGCCGCACTGGATGAAGACTATGCCTCGTCGCTTAAAAACCTATTGGAAGAGCTGGGCATCCAGGACAGAGTTCGGTTCTTGGGGCGCGTGCGCGATGTCCCGGAACTTCTGGCAGAAACTGATTTCCTTGTGCTGCCCACATGGGCACGATGGCGGATGGAAGGCTGTCCGATGGCGCTGCTTGAAGCAATGTCGTGCGGAAAGGCGTGCATCGCTACCGACATCCCGGGAGCGAGAGACATCATTGAAGACGGCAAGAACGGATTGTTAGTGCCGCCGGAAGACGTGACGGCGCTCGCCGCGGCGATTAACCGCCTCTCCTCTTCACCAGAGCTGCGCGACTCGCTTGGTATCGCGGCGCGAAAGCGGATCGAGGAGAGGTTCAGTATTGAAAGAGAAGTTGCCGATCACGAGGAGCTTTATGCTGGGATTTTCCGGCGGGCCAGTCAGATCATCGTGCTGGGCATTCTGGTTTCGCTGCTGGCTTTGCCGTCTGGGTTTTCTGGGAGGCCCCTCCGGAGTTTACGTCAGTATCGCTTGTGGCCTACGCCGCGAGTTGGCAAGCAGTGGTCCTAACCTAAACAATTGAAGAACGAAGTTCGTGCAGTTTAGTTAACTCTAATGATTGAGACTGAACTAGTATCAGAATCATTCCTGCCGCCTGTCTCTACCGCCCGTTTAGTACAGACAGGTCTTCGCTGCGGTGATCTATTACTCACATTTCAGAAAGCTGGGGGCGTTTTGCCCTGCCGCTATGGTCAGACGAAGTGGGAGATCACACGTCGTGGAGACAGCTGGGAGTTATTGCACGATGACTTTGGCACGACCTGGAAAGGATATCCCCTCTCCGAAGGCGAAGTGCAAGACTGGAACTTCGTCCTGCTTGGGGAACTGAATGGGCTCGATCAGAATTCGTACCAACTCCTGGACGCACTTCATTCCGTTGTGATGGGAATCAAGGGCGCTGAAACTCTAAACGGCCACTTTTTGCTTCTGGCTTACAACCAACAGGACCGGCACTGGCATGTTTTTACAGATCGGTTTGGAACCCTGCACGCTTACTACGCGTCGGATGGATGGGGCAGTGCTGTCGGGACTTTTTCCGCGGCAGTGGCCTCAGCCGCTTCACGAAAGCAGCTTGACTGGTCGGCCCTTACCGCGTTCTTTGCGCAAGGATTCTTTCCAGCGGATCGAACCTTTTTTGATGATATTCAAGTTTTGCAACCTGCATCTCACTACGTTTTTGATGCGACCGGAAAAATGCGAGAGCAGAAACGTTACTGGCATTGGTGGCATCAACCCGATCGGAGCCGCTCTTATGATGAAACTGTCGATGAGTTTGGCGACATCTTCCGGGAAGTTATGCGAGATCATACTCGGAATGGGAGGGTGGCGCTCCCGATATCAGGCGGCCTCGACTCGCGTTCGACAACGACAATCGCGGGCAATGGCCAGACAAATGGGGAGGGCGGCAACCTCTGGGCCTACTCATACGGCTACAACGACGATTCGCCTGAAACAGCCATCGCTCGACGCGTAGCAAGTGCTCGCGGTCTGCCCTTTCAGGGTTTCACTATCAAGCCATATCTGTTTGAGAAGCTCGATCTGGTACTGGATAGCGTCGAAGGCTTTCAGGACATTACCCAATGTCGTCAGGCTGCTGTGTTGGATGAAATTGCACCGAACGCGGATTATGTGATTGCAGCGCACTGGGGCGACGTTTGGATGGATACCATGGGCCTGGCAGACCGTGATGTGGCAAACGATAACGGCAGTGATTTGGACGACGAAGCGATCGTCGCCCACACACTCGGGAAAATTCGAAAAACCGGAAGCGAGTGGCTGCTGGAGAATGTTGCGGGGCCTCATCTGAAACAGGGGAATGCTGACGAGATTTTGGCCGACACAACCCGGCAGGAGATGGCGAAGCTACGAGAAATCAAGTGTCCGGACTTTCGCCTAAAGGCATTTAAGACCGATAACTGGTCATTTCGCTGGACAGTTACCAGCCTGCGCATGTTTCAACCAGCGGCCTTTCCGCGCCTGCCCTTTTATGATACCAGGCTCACCGATTTCTTTTGCTCCGTGCCATCAGAGTTTGTTCGCGGGCGCCGGTTGCAGATCGATCACTTGAGAAGGGTTGCTCCCGACCTCGCACGGATCAAGTGGCAAGCTTATGACGCCAACCTCTTTGATTATCAGAAGAACTCAAAGCTCCTGCCGAAGCGCGCGATGAAGAAGGCCTGGCGATTGCTGACACAAAAAAAATCGATTGAACGTAATTGGGAAGTGCAGTTCCTAAACCCTGAAGGACGCGCCGGCTTGGAAGCCATGCTTTTAGAACCTGGTCTCCGCCTCCATGAATTTGCATCGCCATCTAAGGTTAGAGGCCTGCTGGAGCAGTTCTACACCGATCCCTACACTAATAAGCGGGGCTACACGGTATCTATGCTCCTAACGTTGAGTGCGTGGCTGGAGAAAAATGGATCGGATGTATCTCTTAATTAATTGATGACCGACAAAAACGGCAAAAGTCTGAGAATTGTTTTGGTCGGCATTTCATGGCCTCCAGAGACCTTTATTGAAGGGCTGATCAAAGGACTGATCGAAGCCGGGTCAGAGGTTACCGTGGCTTGCGATGAGAAGCCGGCAGCAAGTTGGTTGCCGCATCCGCAGTTCCATTGGCTTCATGCTCCCGTTTGGCGCGGCTCGATGGCTGCCCGGCTTGTGCGGACTGCGCGAATGAGGACTAGCGTCCCAAGCAAAGGATCCAACGACATTCGGCGATTCAAGAGTCACGTGCGCCGAACAGACGGCTGGCGCGAGCGCGTTCAGGCCTGGCACCTGTTGCTACCTTTCGCTGGACTTCGCTGGGACATTATCTATTTTCCGTGGAACTCTGCCGCGATTTCGTATTTACCGCTTTTCGAACTTGGTTCTCCTGTGATTTTGAGCTGCCGTGGCTCACAGCTGAATATTGCGCCGCTCGATCCAATGCGATCTGGTCTTAAAGAAGCGCTACAAGAAACATTTCAAAAGGCGGCCGCCGTTCACTGTGTTTCAGAGGCCATCATGCATCAAGCCGCGAAATACGGATTGGAACCAGAAAAGGCCAGGGTGATTCGGCCGGCGGTCGATCCCCAATTCTTCTATCCGCCAGCAGACAAACTGCAAACCGACCAGTTTTGGGTTACTACGACCGGAACTTTGACTTGGCCAAAGGGCCATGAATACGCCCTGCAAAGTATTAGCAATTTAAGGGATCGCGGTATTAACGTTCGATTTAATATTCTTGGTGACGGCCCTGACCGGCAGCGTATGCTTTACACCATTCGCGATCTGAATCTGGAGAAAGTCGTGCGACTGCATGGTCTTAAATCGCAGGAAGGCGTTCGCGAGCTGTTGCAGAAGAGTGATGTTTTCCTGCTGTCGAGTCTGAGCGAGGGAATCTCGAACGCGGTGCTGGAGGCAATGGCCTGCGGTATTCCCATCGTGACGACCGACTGTGGCGGTATGACTGAGGCCGTCACTGATGGTGTCGAAGGCTTTGTGGTTCCAGTCAGAAATGCCGATGCCATTACTGGTGCATTGAAGATGCTGTGGGAGGATCCGCAGCTTCGAAGGCGCATGGGAAAGGCTGGTCGCCAGCGTGTGGAGAAGTCATTTTCGCTGGTACAGCAAGTGGACCAATTCACTTCGCTCTACAAACAGACGGCACAAGCTAGTCACTGATGAATAAGAATCTGCCGAAAATCGTTCTCATTGTCCAGGAATTTCCAGTAATTTCCGAGACCTTTATCGTAAATAAGTTCCGGAGATTGAATGACTGCGGGTTGGATGTGCATCTGCTTTGCATCCGGAGCAATGCCACAAGCTGGTCAAAGTTTCCTGACTTGGCGTCTGGCAGAGAACTGCGAAACAGAGTACATCTTTCCTGGCCTCATCGACCGCGTTTGCTGGCACTGGCTTTACTCCCGATTGCTTTGCTTCGTGCTCTTGTCATTACGCCAAAGACGACAGTTAGGTACCTGAAGCGTGGCTATAAGAAATTTGGAATGGATATTTTCCGTCGCTTTTACCTTGATAGCGGCCTGATACTCCTCGATGCGGATGCAATCCATTTTGAATTCGGCTCGATTGCCGCTGGACGCATGTACCTGGGCGAACTCCTGGACTGTAAAATCGTGGTTAGCTTTAGAGGCTATGACTTGAACTTCGTGGCTCTTGAGGATGCGCACTTCTATCGCGACGTGTGGGAAAAAGCGGACATCCTTCACCTGCTAGGTAAGGACCTTTGGGAAAGGGCAAAGAAAAGGGGCTGTCCTGATTTCAAGCCGAAGGTGCTCATCCCGCCCGCTGTGGATACGAATTTGTTTAAATGTGAGAGGGAAATCACGGCCGGCGTGGGATCGCTTGCGCGGCCATTCCGCATTCTTAGTGTTGGCAGGTTAGAGTGGAAGAAAGGGTATGAATACGCGCTGCAAGCGGTAGAGTTACTGTTGGAAAGAGGCGTCGAGTGCGAGTACCGCGTGGTCGGGCAGGGTGATTATCTTGAGGCGTTGAGTTTTGCGCGTCATCAGCTTGGTCTCGACGGGAAAGTGGACTTTCGCGGTGTTCGCTCGCAAGACGAGATCCGAAATGAAATGATTTGGGCTGACGTGCTACTTCACTCTGCAATTTCAGAAGGATTTTGCAATGCGGTGCTCGAAGCTCAATCCATGAGTCTCCCTGTCGTTTGCACCGATGCAGGCGGCCTACCCGAGAACATTGTTCACGGTTCCACTGGTTTCGTAGTTCCACGTCGCAGTGCTGCCGGACTGGCCGATCAATTGGAGCTGTTGGCGTGCGAGCCAGGTTTGAGACGCAAGATGGGTAAGGAAGGGCGACAACGCGCTATTTCCCGCTTCAAGGCCGAAGACCAGATGGCCCAATTTTTAGCCATGTATGAAAGGCTCCTGCGCACAGATGAGCACTTGAGCGGAGAAATGGCCGAAAGCCTTTTGGCAGCTAGTCAAATGAAGTAGCGAGCTCTATTCGTAGGGCAGATTTCTATTGAGTGGAATCAAAAACAAAATTGATTTGGTGTGGCTCGGTACCTCGGCAGATCTTCCTCTGTGGGAACTGGGCGAGGCGGTATGCGTTGAACCAACACCCACGGCAGTGCACGGGATGATCAATGACCGGCTGAGCAAAACAAACTCGCCGGCGTGGCTGTTCTGGGATAGTAAGCTGGGCGCGCCAGATCCCGCGCTCATCGAAAAGATCCTAAAGCTTCCCGGTGATGTGTGGCATGCGGGATTAAGACTCGGGACCAAAGGTTTGCCAGGCATCACTGACTTCATTGCGCCAACATGGATGCTCAATCGCGACCCGGACGAGAACAAGCTGGCCACTTCGTGGCGGCTATCGCTGCGGGCTTGTCTTATCCGGACAGAGGCTTTACGGCAAATGGGTGGGGTTCGACCTGAATTCAAGACCTTAGATGCGGCTGCCCTGGAACTCGGACACCGGATGGTCAGCCGCGGGGTTCTTACGCGACACGCTGGCGACCTAGTGGGAAAGGATCAATCAAAGGTCCCCGTTTTGCCTTTCGAAGATGAACTGCGATTTGCTTACTACCGGTTTGGAAAGCTCTGGAGTAACTGGGCGCTGGGGCGAGCAGTATTAAGCGGATATGTTGCGGTTCGGGACGCTCTACATTCGCGTAACCAGGTCTTCAAGGCTGCGGCGCCTTCGCAACCTGCGCCGTTTAAGCGTACTCGCATGGATTCAATGCATATTGATCCTCAGGCGAAGGTAAGCGTGCTAATTCCTACACTCAGCAGGCAACCGTATCTTCGGAAGTTACTAGACCAACTAAGGTATCAGACGATCAAACCTCTTGAGATCATCGTTGTCGACCAAACACCGGTTGAGGAGCGGGATACCGGCTTGAATGCGGAGTTCTCTGACTTGCCCCTGCGCGTTCTTTACCAGGATCGAGCTGGCCAGTGTTCGTCTCGCAATGCGGGGCTGAGGGAAGCGAGTGGAGACTACATACTCTTCATCGATGATGATGATGAGATACAACCGGACCTGATCGAAGCGCACCTTCGCAGCTTGATGAGTTTTCGTGCCGAGGTTTCGTGCGGAGTTGCTGAGGAAAATGGTGCGGGTCCTTTGCCCAAGGAATTCTCCCACGCCCGCGTCAGCGACGTTTTTCCGACGAATAATTCTCTGGTATGGAAAGAGGTGCTGCAAAAATCAGGGCTTTTCGATCTGGCTTACGAGCGCGGCCAGCGCGCGGATCATGACCTCGGGATGCGGATATATCTAAGCGGGGCTTTGATGGTGCTGAATCCTGAGATTTCGGTTTTTCACCATCATGCGCCTGCCGGTGGACTGCGCGTCCATAAAGCGCGAGCGGTAACTTATGCCGGAAGCCGGCACAAGTTGAGTGTGCGGCATCTGCCAAGCGTAACAGAATTCTACCTCGCGCTTCGCTATTTCACTCGCCGTCAGGCTAGAGAAATGCTTTGGCTTCAAACGTTCGGAACTTTTAGCGTGCGGGGCAGCAAGGCAAGAAAACTGTTAAAGCTGGCGGCTGGTTTACTCTATCTACCCGACACTTCAATGCAGTGCAGGCGCAGACACCGGCAGGCCTTAGCCATGATGGAAGCCTTTCCTCAGATTTCAAAGCTACCTCAGCACGACGGAAATCATGGTTCTCTTCGGAGAGAGGAAACCGAGACTGTTTCCGTAGCAGTTTGACGAATACTAGCTTCGCACGATGCGTCTTCTCTTACTTTCATCTGAATACCCCCCGGGTCCGGGCGGTATTGGAACACACGGGCACCGGCTAACGTCCGAACTGGCGATGCTCGGTTGGGACAGCTTGGTGGTAACTCCTCAAAGCTATGTTTCGGACGAGGAAATTACTCGATTCAACAAAGAACAGCCGTTTCCGGTTGTGCGCCTGCGGCCGATTCGCGGGGCGCCGGTAGAGGCAGTTTATCGCTGGCATGTCGCCTCACGTCATATCAAGGAACATAGACCTGATGTGTTGTTGGCAAGTGGTAGCCGTGCAGTGTGGCTGGCATCAATCCTGGCGCGCGTGCATGGGATTCCCTGGGTAGCAGTCGGGCATGGTACAGAATTTGGAGTTCGCACGTTCGGTGCCCAAAGGATGAACCGGTGGGCGTTTTCGCAGGCCACTGCTGTGATTTGCGTGAGCCAATTTACACGCCGGCAGATGCTAGCCGCCGGCATTCGCCCACGCGTCTCGCACGTAATTGAGAATGGGGCAGATCAGACGCAGTTCACACCGTTGCCACGAAGGGAAGTTGAGGATTTTCGGCGCAATCTCGGTTTTGGTGATTCCGAGATCCTTCTGACCGTCGGGCAAGTGTCCGAAAGAAAGGGGCAAAGCACTATCATCCGTGCTTTACCCCAAGTGTTAAAGGAAG
>JBGPNE010000094.1:0-7812 GCA_041487335.1 Pyrinomonadaceae bacterium | reverse complement strand
GCATACGCTCGGCTTCGGCGAGCGTGTTGGCGAGCGGCTTTTCGCAGAAGATGACCTTCTTAGCCTCAGCCGCGGCAACCGCGATTGGCATATGCGAATCGCCGGGCGTGCAGATGTCGATAACGTCAATGTCCTTGCGCTCGACGACCTGTTGCCAGGAAGTCGAATGCTCCAGCCAGCCATATTTGCCGGCCGCGCTCTTTACTGCCGCTTCGTCGCGTCCACAAATGACCTTCATAACCGGATCGACAGGGACATCGAAGAATCTGCTCACTTGCCTCCAGGCATTGCTGTGCGCTTTGCCCATGAAGCGGTGACCAATCATCGCAATATTCACTTTCCTCTTCATAGCCCGCGAAGGTACTTACTCCCGCCTCTTAAGTCAAGGTGTGCGACAGGTGTGCGTTGAAAGGTGTGCATTGAAAGGACGGGCAGGGAGAGTGGAGGTGTCCCAATTGTGTTGATTGGGACGTGATCCGGAGGAGTTCCTCTCGATAGAAACGCGGATCCCAGGATTCCGATTAACTCCGTAGGAGTTTCCTCTCGATAGAAACGCGGATCCCAGGATCCGGTTAACTCCGTAGGAGTTTCCTCTCGATAGAAGCGCGGACGCTGGAATCCGATTAACTCCGTAGGAGTTTCCTCTCAATAGAAACGCGCACGGATAGAGAGTCTCCGCTCCCGGGGAGCGACCTGAATACAACATTGCGATTTAAGCATCGACAGGTCGGTCCGATGGAGTTAACAAGAATCCAGCGTCCGCGCTTCTATCGAGAGGAAACTCCTAGGAGTTACTGGAATCCAGCATCCGCGCTTCTATCGAGAGGAAACTCCTACGGAGTTACTGGAATCCAGCATCCGCGCTTCTATCGAGAGGAAACTCCTACGGAGTTACCGGAATCCAGGGTCCGCGCTTCTATCGAGAGGAAACTCCTACGGAGTTACTGGAATCCACCGCCGGACCCTACCTTCGCTTGACTTTTTTCTGCGCTGGAATAGAGTTGAGCAATCGCGAGGTTGAGACAACTTGATGGCAACATCGTCGCTCTTTTGCCTCTGCCATCAGGCCTCGAGCGGCTCATTTCAGCGAATGGCAAATTGGCTATGACAAGACTTATTCCGATTATCGTCGCAATTGGCATCGCGATATCACTTGTCCGAACCGGCACGGATCCAGCAATGCAAGCGGGGAATAATTTGGTTGAACCTCATGCAAACATCGCTAAGCGTAAGGTGCTTTATTTGACGCATTCGGCCGGGTTTAAGCATGACGTCCTGCCGCTATCTGAGCAGATACTTAAGCAGATCGGCGAGCGATCAGGCGCATTCGAAGTGACGGCAACGCAAGACTGCTCCGTGCTCAGTCGTGATGGACTCAAGCCGTATGACGCCGTGGTCTTCTACACGACTGGAGAGCTTCCGATTTCGGATGCGCAAAAAACCGCGTTCCTCGACTTCATTAGATCGGGCAAAGGCTTCGTCGGTATTCACAGTGCAACCGATACTTTCTACAAGTGGCCGGAGTATGGCGAACTGATCGGCGGATATTTCGATCAGCATCCGTGGCATCAAGAGGTGACTATCAACGTCGAAGACCGACGTCATCCTGCAACTCATCATCTCGAGAAAACATTCAAGTTAACGGATGAGATTTACCAGTTCAAAGATTTCTCGCGCAGTCGTGTGCATGTAGTGTTGAGCCTCGACCCTGATTCGGTGGACCTCAACAAGCCGGCAGTGCATCGCACGGACAAAGATTTCGCGCTGGCGTGGTGGCGCAACTATGGCAAGGGGCGTGTGTTCTATACGGCGTTAGGTCACCGGTCTGAGGTCTGGCAGGATGAAAGATTCCAGCAACACCTCGTGGGCGCGGTGCGCTGGGTAATGGGTCTGTAAACCTCAGAGAGGAGGCGAATGAGCAAGCAAGAAATCTATGATGCAATCATTGTAGGCTCGGGCGCCACCGGCGGCTGGGCCGCCAAGGAGCTGACTCAAAAAGGTCTCACAGTGGCGGTGCTCGAAGCCGGCCGCAAACTCGACCCGCTCAAAGACTATACCGAGCACACCTGGCCTTATGAGTTGAAGTTTCGCGGCTTCGGCGATCAGTCAGATATGCAGCGAACGCAGCCAATCCAGAGCAAGTGTTACGCCTGCAATGAGTATGGCCGGCAGTTCTTTGTAAACGATCTCGAGAATCCTTACACCACCCCGCCCGACAAACCGTTTTACTGGATTCGCTCGCGCCAGGTCGGCGGTCGATCGATTCCGTGGGGACGGCAAACTTACAGGCTTTCTAACTATGACTTCAAAGCGGCGAGCCACGATGGCTACGGCGACGACTGGCCCATCAGTTACGAAGAGATTGCGCCCTACTACGATAAGGTCGAAGAGTTCATTGGCATAAGCGGCTCCTATGAGAAACTGCCGCAGCTTCCCGATAGCAAGTTTCTGCCGCCGATGAGCTTTACCTGCGGCGAGGTGGTGCTGAAGAAAGCCGTCGATAAGCTCGGCGACGCGCACCGCCGTGTCATCATAGGCCGTTGCGCAATATTGACGAAGCCGATTCATCAGGGCACTCCTGACGCGCGAGCTGCCTGCCACTGGTGCGGTCATTGTGATCGCGGATGCACAACCAAGTCTTACTACAGCAGTCCGGCATCTACGCTTCCCGCTGCGGCGCGAACCGGACGAATGACGTTGATCCCGCACGCCGTAGTAAGCCACATCGTCGTTGACAAACAGACTGGCAAAGCAAAAGGCGTGCATTACGTGGATGCAGTCACTCGCAACCATCGTGAAGTATTTGGCAAGGTTCTCATGCTATGCGCAGGCACGCTTGAATCAACCCGCATCATGCTCAATTCAACTTCTTCTTTTTATCCGAACGGCATAGCTAATAGCTCAGGTGTGCTTGGCCATTACTTGATGGATCACGTCGGTGGTGGCGGGGCAAGCGGCAGCCTGCCTATGCTTGATTCGAAACACCTCGAACAAGACGGACGCGCAAATGGCATTTACATACCTCGGTTTCGCAACCTTACGACTAAGCACGGGCGATTCATCCGCGGCTACGGCTTTCAAGGAGGAGCGGGACAACCGCTCTGGGAGCATGCCAAAGGAATTCCCGGGTTCGGCTCGGCGCTTAAGAAAACAGTACGAGAGTACCATCCGTGGGGCATCGGGCTTGGCGGCTTCGGCGAATGCCTCGCGCGACTCGATAACCAGGTCCGGCTCAACAAGGATGTGGTAGACGCGTGGGGTATACCTGTGCTTCATATCGAAGCGACGTTCGGCGATAACGAGCGCGAGATGGTCCGCGACATGGGAGAAACAGCGGGAGAGATGCTTGAAGCCGCGGGCGTCAAAGACATTCAGGTAAGCTATGGTCCTCGGTCTACTCCAGGCATTCTGATCCACGAAGTAGGCACCGCGCGCATGGGAAACGATCGGAAGAAATCCGTGCTCAACAAATTCAATCAAGCCCACGATGTGAACAATCTCTTCGTGACCGACGGCGCCTGTTATGTATCGAGCGGCAATCAGAATCCAACTCTCACGATGATGGCATTAACTGCTCGCGCCTGTGACTACATCGCTGAAGAATATCGCGCAGGCCGATTGTGACCTGCCAAATGCAACAAGTGACGCCGATTAAAGTGCGGGCGACGATAGAGGAGAAGCAGCAATGAAGAATCGAAAGATCACATTGTCGCTGGCCCTCGCGATTCTTGTTTCTTCGACGGTTTCAGTAGCTCAACAAGGCGCTAAAAAGAAGACAGCGACCGCGACCGAGGGCGGCGCCTCCACCAGGGTTGAACCGCTCAGGGTAATCGGCGGCGAGCTGCACGCGAAAACAGTCACAGGACAGGTTAAGCAGGGCGTGATCGCAACAGACTTTTCTTTCACGATTACGAAAGCTGAAATAGTGAAGGGAAGATTGCAACTCTCAGGCGATTTCGCTTTAGGCGGCGCTCGTAGACAAATGAGCGATCAAGTCACGGCGACAATAGGTGGCGTTATATCAAACGCCGCGAACCCGTGGCCGAGCGCCAGAGAGGAGAGACGCAGCGAAGTTAAGGACTCAAAAGAAAAAGATAAAAAGGCCGGGGAGCAACAGCAAGGGAGCGAGGCCAAGAATCCTGAAACCGCTAGTCAACTCGGACAGTTAGCGCAGGCGACGCAAGATACGGCGCGCAAGACACCGCCCGCTCCCGGTGAAAAGACTGAACAAACTCAATCTCTTTACGCGCAGTCCGAAACGAGCACCGGTTGCGGCGTTATCTTCCTAAGGTTGACGCTGCCGCGACGATTGCGAGCGAGGATGGGGTCGATCGCAGAGCCGCTTCAACTTGGCGTCGTTCTCAAGCCGTTTGATAATGAACGCGGCGAAGAGATTGTCAAACAGGTATGCCTGCTGCTGCAGATATCTGAAAGTCGCAATCAGGCAGTAAGCCTCACTCAACTTAATCGTCTTCTGGTCTCGTCAAAGTAAACGATCGTGAGCGCCCGATACCATATGACTGCCCGGTCGACCTGGCGTTAAAGAAATCTGAGACAAACGGGTGTCGGTACTTCAGCCATATGGCCCGTCGGTTTGAGTCTTCCCGTTACTGGATCGATCCGCAAGGTGACGACAGTATCAGATTCCTGATTGGCTACGAGCAGAAACCTACCCGTTGGATCAACTGCGAAATTGCGGGGAGTTTTGCCTTGAGTCGCTGTATGTTCAAGGTATGTGAGCTTGCCCGTTCTCTCGTTGATCGCGAAAACTACGATGCTATTGTGGCCACGGTTTGAGCCGTAAAGGAACTTCCCAGACGGAGAGACATGCAAGTCCGCGCAGTCATTATTACCCGAGAAACCTCCTGGTAGTGCTGACACGGTCTGCATCGAACGTAGAGTTCCATTGACTGCGTCGTAGCTAAAAGCAGTCAAGGTTGAATCAAGCTCGTTAATAACGTATGCATACCTGCCGTTAGGATGGAAAATAAAGTGCCGAGGTCCAGCGCCCGGCTTGAGCTGAGCCCACGGCTGCCTGGCCGGCATAAGCTTTCCAGCCTTCGCGTCAAAGAGGTAGATCATTACCTTGTCTAACCCCAGGTCGGCGACAAAGGCGTATCGGTTGGAACGATCCAGAACAACGCAATGGGCGTGTGGTGCTTCCTGGCGTTCTTTGTTTGCACTGGACCCTTGATGCTGAACCATTTCAATTGCCGTCCCCAAACTGCCATCGGGTTTCACCGGAAGGACTGAGACATTTCCTCCTGTGTAATTGGCGACCAGGACAAATCTCCCCGTAGCGTCCACAGCTACATGACAGGGTGCGCCGCCTAATGAAGGTTGCTGATTCAAGAGGTTTAGATCACCAGTCTTCTGATCTATCGAGAATGCACTCAGGGCTCCGCCAGGCTTACCGCCAAATTCCCCGAGCTCATTCACGGCATAAAGGAATCGTCTTTTTCGGTCGACTGCCAGGAATGAAGGATCGATTACTCTCTTAACGGTGTTGAAATACTTCAACTGGCCGCTGGACACGTTCATGTTGTAGATGTAGATGCCTTCACTCTTGCCAGAGGTGTAGGTACCAACGTAAAGGGTGAGAGAGTGAGTTGTTTGGCGCGCCTGCGCGATCCCACGAAAGGCGAAAGCATCCAGCACGGCAATACCTCCAATCGAGAAAAACTCCCGGCGCGAACGGTTTAGTGACATTGCAGGCCTCCGCTGGATTGCGTCGATAGTTTGGATTAAGCACGCTGACGGGATCATATAAGGGAGCAGGTATGCGACCAGATCCTGACACCAGGAAGCGATCGTTTCCCTACCGCTCCGGGTACTGCGCCTTCCCGATCTCGCGCCAGGTGACGAGTTTAATGTGATTCTCCTGAAGTAACCTGCGGAAGGTATCGCTGGTAAAGAACTGCAGGTCGCGCTCCCGCCATGCGGCGCCCCAGTCGGGATGATCTACGGTTGCGGCACGCATCTCGTCATCGTCGTAAGCAATGTGCACGACCATCTCAGTGACGCCCGGCTGGATGGTCTTTATTGCGTCCGCATAGAATTTGGACCAACCTTCAGCCCCCACACTCGGGCCAATTGTGATTATCCTGTCAATCGCGATATCGGTCGGATTGAGTATTGAAGACAGATAGTTTGTCGAAGCAACCATCTCTTTGGACATTCTTACAGGCAGCTTGTTATCGCGCGCTACTCGGAGAAATGTCTCGAACAGGGTTTTGTTTTGATAGAGCGTGCCCATGTGAGAATCGAGATGGGTGGGCTTAATTCCGAACGCTCGAGCGCGGTCAATTTGAGCGCGGATCTCGGCTTCGACTTCCCTTGCATTTACGTGCGATGCGGCTTCGCTTTCCGTCAGATAGAAATAGCTGTTGTGATCCAATAGTGAAGGCACCCGGTCCCTTGACAACACAGGGCCCCAGCGATAGGAGGTCCATTCACTAGTTAGAGTCAGGTGCAATCCCAGATCGGCTTCAGGATGACTTCGTGCATAGGCAGCTATCTCTGGTAGCCAGGGACAGGGAACCATAATGCTGCCGGAGCTGACCAACCCACTCTCGAAAGCTTTGATCGTAGCGGCGTCAATAGAGTGGGCCATGCCCAGATCGTCGGCATGCACGATCAGAAGTCTTGCATCGGCGGGGTAACCGAGTCGCTCAGGCAGTGTGCTGCGGACAGCTTGAAGTCCTGAATGCGAGTAATATCCCTGGCCAAAAGATGCATCAGCAATGCCCAGGGAAGCGGCTACAACAGCAACCAGAACGGTTCGAATCATTTGTTTGTCCTTTAGAGAGCGCGTCGTCACGCAAAAGTTACTTTTCAACCTGCGAAAATGTCAAACATAAAAGCGGGGAAGCGGCGCGATTAGTCAACGCTACAAATGCTTTTTACCCGTCGCGTGCTTGAGGTATTATGGTGCCTCACCACGTTACATGACGGCAAAACGAAAGAAACAAGGCACAGGGGACCACCTTCTGAGGCGCTTCGGGCTGTTTCAGCGGTTCGACGCCGACAGCTGTTCTCTGCATGCCCTGCGTCGGGCGTTCGGTTTTCTTGCCGGCAGGCGGTTTCGTTCGTGCACTCAGCGGAAGTTTGTTGCGATGTCGGCGGGTGTAATTCTGCTATTAGCGCTTAACGGCTATGCAAAGGTTCAAGTCAACCGCAAAATGACTCACGGCGCGAAGCTCTTTCTACAAAGAGGCTGGGCCATTCAGTCGTCGGCCCTGATCAAAGAGAAAGGTGATGCGCTTTCGCAGAACACTTTCCGGCCGACAGTAAAATGGTATCCGGCGGCAGTGCCTTCCACGGTTGTTGGAACACTAGTCGAAAATAGGATTTATCCTGACCCTTTTTTTGGCATGAATCTGAGACTGATACCCGGTTGCAAGTATCCGATTGGCGAAAACTTTTCAAACCTCCCGATGCCTGAGGATAGCCCGTTTCGCAACTCCTGGTGGTATCGAACTCAGTTTAGCCTTCCGGCAAGTTATCGCGGAAAGGAAATATGGCTTCACTTCGAGGGCATCAATTTCCGCGCCAACATCTGGCTGAACGGCCAACGGATTGCCGCGTCGGACGAAATAGCGGGCACATTTCGGGTTCATGAGCTTAACATCAGCGACGTAGCCCGGGTAGGCGGGGCAAATACAGTAGCCGTAGAGGTCTTTCCCGCTCAGACGGACGATCTAGCATGGACGTGGGTAGACTGGAACCCTGCGCCGCCCGACAAGAACATGGGAATCTTCCGCGATGTTTACATCACGGCCAGCGGACCAGTCACGCTTAGATACCCACAAG